>NZ_JBLNKU010000013.1:0-136841 GCF_048158545.1 Flavobacterium melibiosi
AAGGTGGTTATTGCGGCGGGGCTCACCTCTTCCCATCCCGAACAGAGTAGTTAAGCCCGCCTGCGCAGATGGTACTGCAGTTATGTGGGAGAGTATGTCGTCGCCTTTCTTTAAAGACCCCGTTCTAACGAACGGGTTTTTTTATTCATACTTCTTCATTGTAAGTAAAGTATAATGGTACCTTAGCTCAGATGGTAGAGCAATGGACTGAAAATCCATGTGTCCCTGGTTCGATCCCTGGAGGTACCACATAATGCTCGGATGGTGAAATTGGTAGACACGCTGGACTTAAAATCCAGTGAACAGCAATGTTCGTGCGGGTTCAAGTCCCGCTCTGAGTACATTAAACTTCAGTTGGCTAACGCTGGCTGAAGTTTTTTTTATTTTACGATTACTATAAGAACTTTCTTTTTATTATAAAAGTAATCTGAATTTAAATTAGAGCATGCTTATGGACTTCATTTAAAGAATCCTTGTCATTATTTTAGACTGCACCCAAAAGTTTAGACGAATTTATAAATAATTTTGATAATAATGAGCTCGATATTGTATCGAGCTCATTCCTTTTAAATTTAGTTTGATTCTTTCGTTATTGTAGTATTTTATATATTCTTTAATTTCTGATTTCAAATGGTTTATATCCTTAAACTTCATGATATAAAAGAGTTCCGATTTTAATATTCCGAAGAAATTTTCTATAATTGCATTATCTAAGCAATTCCCTCTTCTTGACATGCTTTGCATGATTCCTTTCTCTTTGAGTAGTATTTGATATTGTTTCATTTGATATTGCCAGCCTTGATCGGAGTGTAATATTAAGTTGGGATTATCAGGTATTCGTTTAAAAGACTTTTTTAGCATATTGATTATTTGGTTAAAATTGGGTCTTTCAGATAATTCATAACTTATTATTTCTCCATTAAATAAATCAATAATAGGTGAGAGATACAATTTACTCCCAGAGACATTAAATTCAGTGACATCTGTTGCCCATTTCTGATTGGGTTTTGCTGTCTTAAAATTACGCTGTAATATATTTGGGGCGATTTTTCCTTGTTCGCCTTTATATGATTTATATTTTTTAATCCGTATTAGACTTTTTAATCCTAAAATTTTCATTAATCGAAACACTGTTTTGTGATTAATTATAATTCCTTTTTGTCTGATTATCAAAGTAATTCGGCGATAGCCAAATCTGCCTTTATGATGATTATAAATCTGTTTAATCAAATCTTTAATATCCTTGTATTTATCAACTACTTGACTTCTTTTTTCATAGTAATAATAACTACTTCTGACCATTTTCATACAATTGAGCAACAACTCTAAATCATACTTATGCCTTAATTCCATTATGGTTTGAGCCTTTTGTTTTGATTGGCTTGTTCGGCTTGAACTAAGGCATTGAACTTTTTTAGTATTTCGTTCTCTGCCCGCAAATACTCCAGCTCCTTTAAAAGTTCTTCTTCTCTGGTTAGAGGTTTGTCTGTTTTTCTCTGTTTTCTTTTAAAATTCATAGATCTTGGTCTGCCTTTGGGTTTAAGTTCTAAACCTGATAAACCTTCTTCTATATACTTCCTTCGCCAACTTATTATTGTTGAATTTGTTGGAATATTGAATTTTAAACAGGCTTCATTCAAAGATAACGAGTTCTTCTGAATAGTTTGCAGTACTTTCAACTTAAAGTTTACACTATACTTTTGGTTCTTTTTCCTAGGTAGAAGACCTTCGTTTCCAAATTTAATATAGACACTGATCCAGCGATTAAGACCCGTGGGATCTAAACCATTTTGAATAGAAACAGAATTAATTGATTGATGCTTTTTTAAAACTTCTTCTACACAGCGAAGTTTAAATTCATAATTGTACTTGACTTTTCTTTCCATAAAAATGCCCCCAAATAGTGTCTAACTTTTTGGGGGCAGTTCATTTGGCAAGGATTTTTGTATTATAACTCTATAGAGTGATATTTTATGAATGTATAATTGGATATGAAAATTATTATTAGGGATTGATATCTTTGTGAAAATTATGGTTATTCAAAGCATCAGAATTTAGAATTTTATTTTTGAGAATGATATGTAATAAGTATTTAGACTGCTTATTGCAAATAATTCCTCGTATAAATATTTGTTAGAAAGATATTTTTTGCGTGAGGGATAGCAGTGAAAAGCCCACAGTCCCGTTGAGTCTCAAATTCAACGGGACGAGGACTTGAAACGGATAGCCCGACCTGACTTTTTTCGGGAAGGTCACGCCCTGAAACATCTTCTGGATGAACCCAAGTACTATTGATAATGCTCTTTATAATACTTACATATCGAATTAATCGGACATTCTGTACATTTGGGTTGTGGGCGGCAAATTTCTCTCCCCAGGAATGAAATTGCCATTCCAATTTCGCCCCAGATTTCATTTGGGAGCACTTGCATGAGTTGTTTTTCGGCTTTAATTCCGTCTTTTGTTTCTGTGATTATTCCAATTCTGGGCGCTACGCGAATAACATGCAAATCGGCTATAATTCCTTCTGCGGGAACTTTTGCTTCGCGCATGATCACATTCGATGATTTTCGTCCGATGCCTTTCAGGGCGACTAAATCTTCCATAGTAAGCGGAATATTTTTGTCTTTTTTAACGATTTGAGCAATTTCCAGTAACCATTTGGCTTTATTTCCAAAATTCCTGACATTGGAGATATAGGGAATTAATGCATCGAAATTTGATACCGCCAAACTTTCCATATTGGGATAAGCTTCAAATAAAGTAGTAGCTATTTTATTTATATGGGCATCGGAGTCTTGTGCTGATAATACCACCACCACCAAAAGTTGGTATAAATTGTGATGGTCTAACGGATGTTTTCTTCCTTTGTATTTTGTTAGAATAGGCTCTAATTTTTTAGCCCAATCAGTTGAGTTTCCAAATAAGTCCATAGCATTATTCTTTAAAGTCCACTGATAAGGAATTTACACAATACCGTTGTCCTGTTTTAGTAGGTCCGTCATCAAATACATGCCCGAGGTGACTGCCACAATTAGCACAAAGGATTTCCGTACGTTTCATGCCGTGCGTAACATCTGAAATATATTCTACTTTTCCAGGAATGGATTCGTCAAAAGACGGCCAACCACAATGCGCATCAAACTTAGAATTACTTTCGAATAAAGGTTCTCCGCAAGCACCACAACAATAAGTTCCTTTTTCGTAATGCAAGTTGTAAGTTCCTGCATGTGGGTATTCAGTTCCTTTTAGTCGAAGAATTCGGTAGCGTTCCTCTCCTAATTGTTTTTTCCATTCTTGTTCGGTTTTTTCTACAGGATATTCCATGATTTATTAATTTTATTGAAAAATTATTATTCTTTATTTTTTATCTCTTGCGGATAAGATTATAAAAGTTTTTTTTATATTATTGTAAATCAGTTATTTATTCTGAATAAATTGAACTGTTCTTTCAATTACTTTAGAGTTACCTAGAATTTTTCTATGTCCTAATCCGTCAGTTAATAATAATTTCCCATTTTTTAAGTATTTATGAATGTGAATTCCCGCCTTTACAGGAACTTCAGGGTCATTGTTATCATGTATTACTAAAACTGGAATAGTAGTTTCTTTGGCTGCTAGAAAAGCAGAATAACTATTCATTTTTTCTCCGTATTTTTTTTCGAAATGCAAACGTAAAAGAGTACTTATAGTTGGTTTCAATTCTAATTTTGCTACAAAATCATCCATAATATCTGCTACAATGTCTCCACTGCCAATAACTACGGCATGATTTACTTTTAATCCTTTTTTTATCGCATTCAAAACGGACATTCCTCCTAATGAATGTCCAATTGCTGCTTCAAATGGTCCAAATTGCTTATCTATTTCTAAAATTGTAGCGATAAAGTCAACCATTATAGTAGTTTTTCCGGGTGATTTCCCATGAGCTGGCGCATCAAAACTAATAGTGGAATATCCTGCTTTTAGGAGTTCATCGGCTAGTTTGAATAATTGTGTTCCGCGTCCTGACCAACCGTGAACCAATAAAATTTTCTTCTCACTTTTTCCATACTGATACAAAACAACCTCTTTATCAATTGCTGGAATAATAATCAATTTTTGAATGCTTTTATGGTCCATTTCTAATTCTCTTTTTGGAATTTTATGTTTTATGGGGGTCGTAAATAGTTTGGCAGTAAATAATGTAATTAATTTTGGCGAAATAAAAGAGATTAATTTACTGGTTAGTAAGATAATCTTAGGAATTTTCAATGATTGTATATGAATAGAAGTTTTTTTTGTCATTTCAATAAATTTTCATGCGAGTTATTATGTTATGGTTTTTTTACTAAATTTAGAAAAACATAAAAGTAATATTTTTTATAAAGGTTTTATAGGTATTAACATAAAAGACGGAAATAATAAATATTTAGAATTGTTAAAAAAAATAGTTGAATAGCATTAGAATTAACTGAAAAACAACAAAATTTCATAAATGGAAATATTTCATATCAGTGCAGAGTGTTACCCAGTAGCAAAAGTTGGCGGTTTAGCCGATGTTGTAGGGGCATTGCCAAAATATCAAAATAATGTCGGGCATCTTGTAAGGGTTGTAATCCCTTGTTATGATTCAAAGTTCAGAAACGAGAATGATTTTGAATGTGTACATTGGAGTCATGTGAAATTGGGAAATTTTAATTTTCCGTTTAGCGTTCTCAAAGAAAAAACCGATAAATTAGGATTTGAATTGTATTTAGTAGAAATTCCAGAATTATTCGATAGAAAAGAAGTCTATGGCTATGAGGATGATATTGAACGATTTTTATCATTTCAAATTGCGACTTTGGATTGGATAATTGGAAGAGAAGATGTTCCGGACGTAATCAATTGCCATGATCATCATACTGGTTTGGTTCCTTTTATGATGTTGTATTGTAATAAATATGAAAAATTGAGAAATACGCCATCTATGATTACTATTCATAATGGTTTGTATCAGGGACAGTTTGGTTTTGATAAGTTACATTATATACCGGAGTTTGATTTGGCTCATGTGAATGTTTTGGAATGGGACAAGTGTATTAATTCACTCGCCGTAGGAATTAAGTGTGCTTGGGCGGTGACGACGGTTTCTCCAAATTATTTAAATGAAATCAATTATTCGGCTAATGGATTAGAATCTTTGTTTAATCTGGTGCGTTATAAATCCAGAGGAATTTTGAATGGAATTGATATTGAAGTTTGGGATCCGGATAAAGACGCGATGCTGGAAAAAAATTATTCGATTAAAAATTTCGAAAAAGGAAAACAAGAAAATAAAGAAAAGTTATGTAACCTGTTTAATCTAGACCCAACAAAGCCACTTTTTAGTTTTATTGGTAGGTTATTAGAAGAAAAAGGAGGCGATTTATTACCGCATGCTGCAGCGTTAGCTTTATCTGAAAATTATCAACAAATTAATATTCTAATTTTAGGTTCAGGAAATCCAGCTATTGAAAATCAACTGAATAGCTTACTAGCAGACTATAAAGGGAATTATAATACTTTCATTGGATATAATGAAGAATTAGCTCATTTGATTTATGCGGGTTCTGATTTTTTATTAATGCCTTCAAGAGTGGAACCTTGTGGTTTGAACCAAATGTATTCATTACGTTATGGAACAATTCCTATTGTCAGAAGAACAGGAGGATTGAAAGATACCGTTATTGATTTTGGAGATGATGGCAATGGAATTTGTCATGATCAGGCAACAGTGGGAGATGTTTGTTATTCGATTCAAAGGGCAGTGGATTTATATGACGATAAAAAACATTTAAATAAAATCAGAAAAATAGGAATGAGCACAGATCATTCCTGGGAAAGAGTCTGTCAGGAATATATAGAAATGTACAATTTAATAATTAAGAAGAAATGAAAGCTAAAAAGAAAAATGTTATTGCAATTATTTTAGGTGGAGGACAAGGATCCAGATTATACCCATTGACAGAAACAAGATCTAAACCAGCTGTGCCGATAGGAGGTAAATATAGATTGGTCGATATTCCTATTTCAAATTGTATGAATTCAGATATTTACAGAATGTTTGTTTTGACGCAATTCAACTCGGCTTCTTTAAATGCACACATTAAAAATACGTATAACTTTAGTATTTTTAGTCATGCCTTTGTTGATATTCTTGCAGCGGAACAAACTCCTGATAATCCAACTTGGTTTCAAGGTACGGCTGATGCTGTAAGACAGTGCATGCCTCATTTCTTAAATCATGACTTTGATTACGCTTTGATTCTTTCCGGAGATCAGTTGTATCAGATGGATTTTAACGATATGTTAGAGGAGCATATTAAAAGAGAAGCCGATATTACGATTGCTACTTTGCCTGTAAATGCAAAAGATGCACCTGAATTTGGAATATTAAAAACAAACTCTGAAAGTTGTATTGAATCTTTCATTGAGAAACCTGCAAAAGAATTGTTGCCAGATTGGGAATCAGATGTGAGCGAGCAAATGAAGAGTGAAGGCAAGCATTATTTGGCTTCGATGGGAATCTACATATTCAACAAAAAACTGTTGGTAGATATAATGTCCAATAAGGAAACCAAAGATTTTGGTAAAGAAATTATTCCACAAGCTGTAGGGCATAAAAAGATATTAAGTTACCAATATGAAGGATATTGGACTGATATTGGTAATATTGATTCCTTTTTTGAAGCTAATATTGGACTAACGGAAGATTTACCGAAGTTTAATTTATTTGATAACGATAATAAAATATATACTAGACCAAGGTTATTACCACCATCAAAATTTCAAAAAACAACCATTGATAAATCTTTAATTTCCGAAGGTTGTATTTTGAATGCCAAAGAGATAAACCATTCCGTGATTGGTATTCGATCCAGAATAGGTGAGGGGACCATAATTCAAAATTGTTATGTAATGGGTAATGATTTCTATCAGAATATTGATGATATGAATGAAGACATTAAAAATAATAAGCAATTGATAGGTATTGGGGAAAGATGTTTTATAAACAATGCTCTTGTAGATAAAAATTGCAGAATTGGTAATGATGTTTACATCAATGGAGGGAATCATCTAGAAGATTTTTCTAATGAATTATATGCTATTAAAGACGGAATTGTTGTTATTAAAAAAGGAGCAGTTATACCGGATAATTACATCATAAAGTAAATTTATAAACTGTTTTTTTCTTAAAAATAATATTCTATTCTTTTTCTAAAAATAGAATTATACAATTGTTATATGAGTAAAGTTATCTCACATTCCCTTTTTTCCGATTTTGATATCGATTTATTCAAATCAGGGAAACATTTCCGACTATACGAAAAACTAGGCGCACATCTTATAACGGTTGACGGAGTAGATGGTGTTTATTTTGCTGTTTGGGCTCCTACGGCTCATTCGGTATCGGTGGTTGGGGATTTCAATTTTTGGACACAAGGAGAGCATCTGTTGCAAGTACGTTGGGATTCTTCCGGTATTTGGGAAGGATTTATTCCAAATATCAAAAAGGGGACAACCTATAAATATAAAATACAATCCAATAATGGTGGAATTATAACAGAGAAAGCCGATCCGTTTGCTTTTTATTGTGAGAAACCGCCATATACGGCATCAGTAGTTTGGGATTTAGATTATAAATGGAAAGACAAAAACTGGATGGAAACGCGTCAAAATCATAATGGTTTAGACAAACCCTATTCTGTTTATGAAGTACATTTAGGCTCTTGGAAACGTCATGCAAAAGAAAATCGTTTTTTGACGTATCTAGAATTTGCAGAGGATTTAGTAAACTATGTAAAAGAAACAGGTTTTACTCACGTGGAGTTTATGCCTATCATGGAATATCCTTACGATCCTTCTTGGGGATATCAATTAGTCGGATATTTTGCGCCAACTTCCCGTTTTGGGAATCCGCAAGAATTCATGCATTTGGTGGATAAATTACATGAAGCTGGAATTGGAGTAATTCTTGACTGGGTCCCATCTCATTTTCCGGATGACGCCCATGGTTTAGGATTTTTTGACGGATCGAATCTTTTTGAACATCCTGATCGTAGAAAAGGCTATCATCCGGATTGGAAAAGTTTGGTTTTTAATTATGGACGAAATGAAGTTCGTTCCTTCTTAATCAGTAATGCGTTATTTTGGTTGCATCATTATCATGCTGATGCTTTGCGTGTTGATGCTGTTGCTTCGATGTTGTATTTAGATTATTCCAGAAATGATGGTGAATGGGAACCTAATATTTATGGAGGTCGAGAAAATCTGGATACGATTAGTTTCTTGAAGGAATTTAATGAAGCCGTTTATCTAAATTATGAAGGAGTTCAAACTATAGCAGAAGAAAGTACTTCGTTTCCAATGGTTTCCAGACCTACATCTGTTGGTGGTTTAGGCTTTGGTATGAAATGGATGATGGGCTGGATGCACGATACTTTGGAGTATTTTCAAAAAGATACCGTGTATAGAAAGTACCATCAAAATGATTTGACTTTTTCAATGACCTATACTTTCTCTGAAAATTTCATGTTGCCACTTTCGCATGACGAAGTAGTTTATGGAAAAAAATCAATTGCAGGAAGGATGCCAGGCGATGAATGGCAAAAATTCGCTAATTTGAGATTACTATACGGATATATGTTTATGCATCCCGGAACTAAATTGTTGTTTATGGGAAGTGAATTTGGACAAAGTAGTGAATGGAATTTTGAAGGAAGTTTAGATTGGCATTTGTTGCAATATCCCTATCATGAAGGCGTAAAAATATTGATTACAGATTTGAATAAATTGTACAAAACACAACCTGCATTGCATGAAAAACAATTCAGCCCTGAAGGTTTTGAATGGATTAATTATTCAGATCATCAAAATGCTGTGATGTCTTTCATCCGTAAAGGAAATGATCCAAAAAACGATGTAATTGTAGTTTGCAATTTTACTCAGGTAGTTCGTCCAAATTACCGTATTGGTTTACCAAAAAAAGGCAAATTAACAGAAATTTTTAATAGTGATGCTGCAAATTATGGAGGAAGTGGCGTTTTCAATCCTAAAAAAATAGCAATAGAAGCCTTGCCTTATGACGGAAGGGACTATTCAGCTGAATTGCTTTTACCTCCTTTAAGTGTTACTGTTTTAAAAATTTCATAAATAAATATTGTTTTATTATCAAATATGCATTGCTAATGATTTTCTTTAATTTATAGATAATTAGCAATGTAATTTTGATATTAGGATACGTTACAAACGATAACGTTTTCGCGAATAAACCTCAGATATATACCTGTTTACAAAGTATTTTTGTATGTTTGAGTTCCAAAAAAGATTAAAATTAATACCATAAAAGATGATTACAAATACAGAATTAGAATATAAAGGAGATTTATATCCCACAAAAATTGTTGCTTTTGAGCATGAAGTAGATTCGGTATGTTTTCATACAGATAATAGTGTTATTTTAAAAGTAACGGTATTAAGAGATAGTTTAATACGTTTCAGATTTACTACAAAAGGATATTTTAGTAACGATTTTTCCTACGCTATCGACAAAAGTCATTCTCATGGCTATAACTTTCTTGAGGTTTCTGAAGTAGAAGATTATTATCAGATAAAAACCAGTAAAGTACAATGCAGGATTCAAAAAGCAGATATGAGATTGTCTATTTTTGATTTGGATGAAAATGTTATTTTAGAAGATGAATTAGGTTTTCATTGGGAGGAAAGCTACGAATATGGGGGCAATATTGTGAAAATGAGCAAGGCTTCAAAAGAAGGTGAATGTTTTTATGGACTTGGAGATAAAGCAACCCAGTTAAATTTGAAAGGAAAAAGATTAGAGAATTTTGCTACGGATCAATATGCATTTCAAAAAGACCAAGAGCCGTTATACAAAGTTGTTCCTTTTTATATTGGATTGCAAAACAAACAATCTTACGGAATTTTCTTTGACAATACTTTCAGAACCTATTTTGATTTTTGTCATGAAAGAAGAAATGTAACCAGTTATTGGGCTGAAGGTGGAGAAATGAATTACTATTTCATTTATGGGCCACAAATGCAAGATGTAGTTACCACTTATACTGATTTGACAGGTAAACCAGAATTGCCACCACTTTGGGCATTGGGGTACCATCAATGTAAATGGAGTTATTATCCTGAAAGTAATTTAAAAGAAGTTGCTGCCAAATTTAGAGAATTGAGGATTCCATGTGATGCATTGTATTTGGATATTGATTATATGGAAGGTTTTAGATGTTTCACTTGGAACAAAGAATATTTTCCAGACCCAAAAAGAATGGTTGCTGAATTAGCCGAAGATGGTTTTAAAACCGTTGTAATCATTGATCCGGGAATAAAAATTGACAAGGAATACTCCGTATATAAAGAAGCATTAAAGAATGATTATTTCTGCAAAAGAGCCGATGGTCCTTATATGAAAGGAAAAGTATGGCCTGGAGAATGTAATTTTCCTGATTATACGAATCCAGCAGTACGAGAATGGTGGGCAGGATTATTTAAAGAATTGATTTCGGAAATTGGAGTAAAAGGAGTATGGAATGACATGAATGAACCTGCAGTTATGGAGGTTCCTAATAAAACATTTCCGATGGATGTAAGACATGATTATGATGGGAATCCATGTAGTCATAGAAAAGCACATAACATCTATGGAACGCAAATGGCAAGAGCAACGTATCATGGTGTAAAACGATTTGCTTATCCAAAAAGGCCTTTTGTTATCACGAGATCTGCTTATGCAGGGGCACAACGATACACCTCTTCTTGGACAGGTGATAATGTTGCTACATGGGAACATTTATGGATTGCCAATATTCAAGTGCAACGAATGTCTATTTCTGGAATGGGTTTCACAGGATCAGATATAGGAGGTTTTGCGGAACAACCTTCCGGGGAGTTGTATGCCCGTTGGATTCAATTAGGGGTCTTTCATCCTTTTTGCAGAACTCACTCCTCAGGTGATCACGGCGATCAGGAACCATGGGCTTTTGATGAAGAAGTGATTGATATCACCAGAAAATTTGTCAATTTGAGATATCAATTATTACCTTATTTATATACCATGTTTTGGCAATATATTGAGGAAGGAATTCCTATGTTGAAACCATTAGTTTATTATGATCAGGAGGATATTCAAACACATTACAGAAATGATGAGTTTGTTTTTGGAAACCAAATTTTAGTTTGCCCTATTTTAGAACCTAATTCTTTAGGTAGAAGAATGTATATTCCTCGTGGACAGTGGTATAATTATTGGACTAATGAAGAAGTTAAAGGAGGGAAAGAAATTTGGGTAGATTGTAAATTCGACCAAATTCCTCTCTTTGTAAAAGCAGGGGCAGTAATTCCAAAATATCCTGTTCAACAGTATGTTGGAGAACTGGAATTTGACGAATTAACATTAGATGTTTACTACAAAGAAGGAAAAGAAAAGTCAGTGGTTTATGAGGATGCTCAAGACGGATATGATTATAAAAAAGGAAGATATAGCTTTCAGTCATTTCAAACGATTGGTAAGGAAAAAGAGCTAATCATTCAGTTGCATAAAGAAGGAAAATACGACACCAATTATTCAAAGTATAAAATCAATCTAGTTGGATTGCCATTTAAAGTTAAGGAAATTGAAATTGACAATGAGATAGTTGTGTTTGATCAAAAAGCTTTCGAAAGTAAAGGTTATTTAGTTGTAGATAAGGAGTTTACGGAGTTACATGTAATAGGTGAATAACAAAAAGTTGATACATTTAAATTTAATTATGTAAATAAAAAATTCATAATAGTTGTATTTTTGTTTTAAACTAAATATAAAAATATATGAAAAAGAACTTATTACTAGGAATTTTTGCAATGGGATTATTGTACTCTTGTGCAACCAATCCTCTTACAGGAAAAAAAAGCTTAAATTTTGTTTCTAACAGTGAGTTGTTTCCATCGTCTTTTCAACAATATGGGACTTTTTTAAAGGAAAATAAAGTTATTGTAGGGACTGCTGATGCAAGAAGAGTAGAGACTGTTGGAGTGAGAATTAAAGCAGCCGCAGAAAAATATTTAACCTATTTAGGACAATCACAATATTTGAATGATTATCGTTGGGAATATAAATTAATTGACAGCAAAGAAGTTAATGCTTGGTGTATGCCTGGTGGAAAAATTGTTGTTTACTCAGGGATACTGCCAATAACAAAAGATGATGCAGGTTTAGCTACTGTAATGGGACACGAAGTTTCGCATGCATTGGCAAATCATGGTGCACAAAGAATGAGCGCAGCGCAATTGCAACAATTGGGAGCTGTAGGAGTTGCGGTTGCAACTGGTAGCCAAAGTGCCGAAAAACAACAAATGTGGCAACAATATTACGGATTAGGTTCACAAGTGGGCGTTATGCTTCCATTTAGTAGAAATCATGAAACTGAAGCTGATAAAATTGGACTTACGCTTATGGCAATTGCAGGATATAATGCAGATGATTCTGTAGTCTTTTGGCAAAGAATGGCTGCGCAATCTGCAGGACAATCGCCTCCAGAATTCTTAAGTACGCATCCATCTGATGCCACCAGAATTGCAAATTTAAAAGCATTGATACCAGAAGCTAAAGCATTAGCTGCTAAAGTTGGCGTTATTTACAGATAATGCTTAATATTTATAATGTTAACTAATTGTTACATTTAATAAAGATTTTAATAGGTTGCTCTCACAAGAGAGTAGCCTATTTTTTTTGTAATTTCATAACGTTGATTATTAATGATTAACGATTTTTTAAAGTCGAATTATTTACTTTTTGAATCATCTTAAACAAAAAATAAATAAATTCGCATCATAAAAAAAGAAACATGGCAGATTTACCAAAAGGGAGTGAAAAATTATTAAACGCTTGGGCTTTTTATGATTGGGCAAATTCAGTTTATACGCTTACCATAGCATCTGCAGTATTTCCAATTTTTTATGAAGCTTTGTTTTCTGAGCGAGATCATTACATTGATGTTTTTGGTTTGCATCTCAAAAATTCTGCATTAATTAGCTTTGTTACCGCCGTAGCATTTTTATTTGTAGCTTTTATGTCGCCTTTATTGTCTGGTATTGCAGATTATGTGGGGGATAAAAAAGCATTTATGAAATTCTTTTGCTATCTGGGAGCGTTGTCTTGTATGGGATTATATTGGTTCAATCTTGAAAATATATACATCGGATTGGTATTTTATTTTCTTGGATTGATTGGATATTGGGGAAGTTTAGTTTTTTATAATTCCTATTTACCAGACATTGCTTATGTAGAGCAACAAGATAAAATTAGCGCCAAAGGATATTCATTTGGATATATTGGAAGTGTTATTTTATTGATTATCAATTTAGCGATGATCATGAAACCAAAACTTTTTGGAATCACAGGAACAGATGGTGAAGCAGCCATGAAAGCCATGCGATATTCATTTGTTATGGTAGGAGTTTGGTGGATATTATTCAGTCAATATACCTATTGTTTTTTGCCAAAAGGAAATAAAAATGCCAATCGTAAAGTGACACATCATGTTGTCTTTAATGGTTTTAAAGAGTTAAAAAAAGTCTGGGTTTTATTGAAAGAAAACATTGCATTAAGACGATATTTAGGAAGTTTTTTTGTTTACAGTATGGCCGTACAAACGGTGATGCTAGTTGCCACTTATTTTGGAGCACAAGAAATTGCTTGGTCTTCTAAAGCTGAAAGCACAACAGGTTTAATTATTTGTATTTTAATAATACAACTAGTTGCTGTTGTTGGTGCCGTTCTAACTTCAAGAGCCTCTGAAAAATTTGGAAATATTCAAACTTTAATTGTAATAAATTGTATTTGGGTAGTATTTTGCGCACTTGCATTTTTTATTACTTTACCGATACATTTTTATGTTATGGCAGGGATCGCAGGACTTGTAATGGGTGGAATTCAGGCTTTATCACGCTCAACTTATTCTAAATTATTGCCTGAAACTGAGGATACCGCTTCATTTTTTAGTTTTTATGATGTTTCCGAAAAAATAGGAATAGTTATCGGGATGCTGGTTTATGGAATTATAGACCAAATTACAGGAAGTCCGCGGTTAGCAATTGTATTTCTTGGAGTGTTTTTTATTGTCGGAGTTCTATTACTCAGGAGAGTTCCCAAAAGAGATGTGTTAAATTAATAAAATACAAAATAGCTTTCTATTTTTTTATTTTTTACAATTATAGAAACTGGTATTTTCTTAATTATTAGTTAAAAATTTTTTCTTTATTTGTAAGAAGAAGTTATCGATTTTACTTTCACTTTGGCATAATGATTGACTCTTTTAGTGTCAAGCTAATTAATCATGTCATACATCGATTTTATTTAAATTACCGCTATGATAGTTTATATTTGCTTGGTAAATTAAATTTTTTAATGACAAAAAGACTTAAATTAATATATGTCAAATCATAAAATACTTACTATTGACAATCTGTCACTTCAGGAATTTGATTCGGAAGCAGATTTAATACCTCTATTGACTCCTGAAGACGAGGAGGAAATGAATAATGAAGCATTGCCAGACTCATTAGCTATTTTGCCGTTGCGCAACATGGTTTTATTTCCTGGTGTAGTGATACCAATTACTGCCGGACGTGATAAATCAATAAAATTAATTAATGACGCAAATGCAGTTGGCAAAATCATTGGTGTTGTAGCTCAAAAAAATGAGCAAGACGAAGATCCAACTCCCGAAGATATTCATAGTATAGGTACAGTAGCTCGAATTTTAAGGGTTTTAAAAATGCCTGATGGAAATATCACCGTTATACTTCAGGGGAAAAAGCGATTTGAAATTGATTCTGTAATTGCAGAAAGTCCTTATATAACAGCAAAAATTAAAGAAGTCCCAGAAAAAAGACCGAAAAAACATGATACAGAGTTTATCGCGATTCTTGATTCTATAAAAGAATTAGCGATTCAAATTATAAAAGAAAGTCCAAACATTCCCAGTGAGGCTACTTTTGCGATTAAAAATATTGAAAGCCAATCATTTTTAATCAATTTTGTTACGTCTAATATGAATTTAACGGTTAAAGAAAAACAAGACTTGCTTGCTATTAATGAGCTTAAATCAAGGGCTTTAGAAACTTTGCGTTATATGAATATTGAGTTGCAAAAACTCGAATTGAAAAATGATATTCAATCTAAAGTTCGTTTTGATTTAGACCAACAACAAAGAGAATATTTCCTTCACCAACAAATGAAAACGATCCAAGAAGAATTGGGAGGTGTTTCGCAGGAAGAGGAAATGGATGAAATGTTGCAAAAGTCTTTGACTAAGAAATGGGACGAGAAAACTAAAAAACATTTCGAAAAAGAATTGTCTAAGATGCGTCGCATGAATCCTCAAGCGCCAGATTTTGGTATTCAAAGAAATTATTTAGAGTTGTTTTTAGAATTGCCTTGGAACGAATATTCTAAAGATAATTTCGATTTAAAAAGAGCTCAAAAAATATTAGACAGAGATCATTTTGGTCTTGAAGATGTTAAGAAAAGAATGATTGAACATTTGGCAGTTTTAAAATTGCGAAATGATATGAAATCACCGATAATTTGTTTAACAGGACCTCCGGGAGTTGGAAAAACGTCTATTGGGCGATCTATTGCAGAAGCATTAGGTAGAAAATATGTTAGAATTTCATTAGGTGGTTTACGTGATGAAGCGGAAATTCGTGGACATAGAAAAACGTATATTGGTGCTATGCCGGGACGAATTATTCAAAGTTTGAAAAAAGCTGGGACCTCAAATCCTGTATTTGTTTTAGATGAAATCGATAAATTATCAAATAGTAATCAAGGTGATCCATCTTCTGCATTATTGGAAGTTTTAGATCCGGAACAAAATAATTCGTTTTATGATAATTTTCTGGAAATGGGTTATGACTTGTCGAAAGTGATGTTTATTGCCACTTCCAATAATATGGCTGCGATTCAACCTGCGTTGAAAGACAGAATGGAAATTATCAAAATGTCTGGTTACACAATTGAGGAAAAGGTAGAAATTGCGCGCCAGCATTTGTTTCCAAGACAATTGAAAGAACACGGTTTGACTACCAAGGATTTAACCATTGGAAAAAAACAATTAGAAAAAATTGTAGAAGGATATACGCGTGAATCTGGAGTTCGTGGTTTAGAAGCTAAGATTGCTCAAGTAATTCGTAATGCGGCCAAATCTGTTGCAATGGAAGAAGCGTATAACAAGAAAGTAACTGACGAAGATATTATAAAAACACTTGGGGTTCCTAGATTAGAAAGAGACAAATACGAGAACAATGATGTTGCCGGTGTGGTAACTGGTTTGGCTTGGACTTCTGTGGGTGGCGATATTCTTTTTATAGAATCTTTACTTTCTCCAGGAAAAGGAACGATGACCATTACTGGAAACTTAGGTACTGTAATGAAAGAATCTGCAACGATTGCTTTAGAATACATTAAGGCAAATGCGAAACTTTTGGGATTGGATTCAGAGATACTTTCTAAATATAATATCCACTTACACGTTCCGGAAGGAGCTACACCCAAAGATGGTCCTAGTGCAGGAATTGCAATGTTGACCTCATTAGTTTCGTTGTTTACGCAAAAACGAGTTAAGAAAAACATGGCCATGACAGGAGAAATCACCTTACGTGGAAAGGTTTTACCAGTAGGAGGAATCAAAGAAAAGATTCTGGCTGCTAAAAGAGCCAATATCAAAGAAATTATTCTGTGTCAGGAGAACAAAAGTGATATTGATGAAATAAAACCAGAATATCTTGAAGGGTTGACATTTCATTATGTTAAAGAAATGAGCGAAGTGCTTAAATATGCTTTGACAGATCAAAAAGTAAAAAATGCAAAAGATCTGAAATAACAGATAACAAGCAATAAGAAACGAATTCCAAATTCCAAAACCTGTTCTGCAGTGCTTGGGATTTGGAATTTTTATTTGTAATTACGAAATTTAAAGTTGCCATTTATTGTATTTATAATTTTATCTTCGCATTTGCGTTTTACCTTACATAAATCGCGATTTAAAGCATGTTAAAAAAACTTTTATCATACTCCTTAGTTTTTATTTGCGCTGTATCTTACAGTCAAATAGGAGGGAAGTACACCTATCAGTTTTTGAACTTAGTCACTTCACCAAGACAAGCCGCGTTGGGTGGAAAAGTAATCACGATTTATGATGATGATGTGAATCAGGTCAATTTTAATCCTGCAACATTAAATGCTGATATGGATAACCATCTGGCATTAAATTATGGAAGTTATTTCAAAGAAGTGACTTATGGAACGGCTTCTTATGCTTACACCTATGACCGCCATTTGCAAACTTTTCAGGCTGGTGTAAATTATGTGAACTATGGTAATTTTGAAGGCTATGACGAAAATGGTCAGCCAACTTCAGAATTCACCGGAAGCGAAATTGCCCTTTCTTTAGGTTATGCGTACAATATTCCTAACACCACTATTCATTTAGGTGCGAATGCTAAATTGATTTCTTCGACCTTAGAAAGTTATAGTTCTTTTGGCGGAGCGATTGACATAGGCGCTCTTTTTATAGACGAAAGAAACGATGTGAATTGGGGCTTGGCAATACGAAATATAGGAACTCAATTTACGACCTACAATGGAACAAACGAAAAACTACCCCTTGAAATTATAGCAGGAGTTTCACAAGAATTAGAAAATGTACCGATTCGTTGGCATCTAACACTGGAAAATTTGCAACAATGGAATATTGCTTTTTCTAATCCTGAAAGAGCCGAATTGTCAATTGATGGAAGTTCGACAGCCGAAAAAGTATCAGTTATAAATAATGCGTTGCGCCATGTAATTATGGGAGTAGAGCTTTTTCCTAAAAAATCGTTTAATATTCGATTGGGATATAATTTTCGAAGAGCAGAAGAATTAAGGCTTGAAGAACAACGCAATTTTTCGGGAGTCTCTTTAGGTTTTGGATTAAAAATGAATAAATTAAAATTCAATTATTCGTATTCCCGATATACCTTAGCGGGAAATACGAGCTTATTTGGTTTAACTATTAACTTACAATAATATTATTTTGGATAAAAAAATTACCATAGCAATTGACGGATTTTCATCCACAGGGAAAAGCACTTTAGCAAAACAACTTGCAAAGCACTTGGGTTATGTATATGTAGATACAGGAGCAATGTATCGCGCTGTTACATTTTTTGCGATGCAAAATGGATACATAAATATTGATTCTTTTGATAAAGAAATATTAATTAACAGTTTGCCAAGTATAAAATTGCAATTCAAATTCAATGCTGATTTGGGTTTTGCCGAAATGTATTTGAATGAAGTAAACGTTGAAACTGAAATCAGAACTATTGAAGTTTCTAATTTTGTGAGTAAAGTAGCTGAAGTCTCTGAAGTTCGTGCCAAATTAGTCGAGCAACAAAAAGAAATGGGAAAAGATAAAGCAATAGTAATGGACGGAAGAGATATTGGTACTGTAGTTTTCCCTTATGCCGAGCTTAAAATTTTCATGACAGCAAGTGCAACTACAAGAGCGCAAAGACGTTATGATGAATTGATTAAAAAAGGTGATACTGTTACATATGATGAAGTTTTAGCAAATGTAGAAGAACGAGATTATATTGATACTCACAGAAAGGATTCCCCTTTAGTTATGGCTGATGATGCCATAGAAATTGATAATTCGTATCTGACTCGAGAGGAACAATTTGAAGTTGTTTTGGATTTGGTAAATGAAATTATTAAAGCGTTGTAAACTTTTGTAGATATCTTTTTTAAGATTAGATTTACGCCTTGCTAATTTTTAAATTAAAAAAAACAATTCATTGTATGGGAATTAAAAACAGGTTGGTGATAATGAGTTTTCTTCAGTTTTTTGTTTGGGGAGCTTGGCTGATTACAATTGCAAATTACTGGTTTGGTACAAAAAATTGGGAAGGAACTCAGTTTGGGTTAGTTTTTGGAACTATGGGAATTGCTTCTTTATTTATGCCAACACTAACGGGAATTATCGCTGACAGATGGATAAATGCTGAAAAATTATATGGGACTCTTCATATTTTATATGCTGCAGTTTTATTCTATATTTCTCAAGTTACCACTCCCAATTCCTTTATATATATTATGCTTTTGGCGATGTGTTTTTATATGCCAACGATTGCTTTGAGTAACTCCATATCGTATAATGCACTCAAATTAAATAATAAAGATATTATTAAAAATTTCCCACCCATACGGGTTTGGGGAACTATAGGTTTTATAGTTGCGATGTGGATTACCAATTTAACTGGAAACAAAGCGACAGAATATCAGTTTTATATCGCAGGTTTAGCAGCAGTATTTCTAGGAATTTATTCCTTCACTTTACCAAAGTGTAAGCCGCAACGTTTGTCTAAAGAGAATGCATCCATTATGGAAACATTAGGTTTAGAATCGTTTAAATTATTTGCAGATTATAAAATGGCTTTGTTTTTTGTTTTCTCAATGTTTTTAGGAGGCGCTTTACAACTCACAAATGCGTACGGAGATGTTTTCTTGGATGAATTCAAACATTTTCCAAAATATGCAGATTCTTTCGTTGTGGAATATTCAACTATTATAATGTCAATTTCTCAAATTTCGGAGACATTATTTATTCTTGCGATTCCTTTTTTCCTAAGACGTTTTGGTATCAAACAAGTGATGTTAATTAGTATGCTTGCTTGGGTATTGCGTTTTGGACTATTTGCTTACGGAAATCCGACAAGTGGTTTGTGGATGATTATTATGTCTTGTGTGGTTTACGGAATGGCATTTGATTTCTTTAATATTTCAGGATCATTATTTGTTGAAACGAATACAGATCCTAAAAATCGTTCTTCAGCACAAGGTTTGTTTATGATGATGACCAATGGTTTTGGAGCAGTTTTGGGAAGTTTTACTTCGGGATGGGCTATTGATAAATACTTTACAAAATCATTTAGTAACACTACTGATTTGGCTGGTTTTCTTGAAACAGAAACGACTAATCCAAAAATGTTGGAATTTGTTACAGGTCAAGGGAATTCAATTACAGCCGATGGATTGTTTAGTAAAGTCATTTTTATGAAAGACTGGCATACAATTTGGATGGCTTTTGCAATTTACGCGTTGATAATTGCGGTTGCATTTGCAGTTTTGTTCAAGCACAAACACAATCCTATGGATGTTGAAAACGTAAGTCATTAAAATAGGATTTAAATAAATACATCCCGATATTTTCTGAGATATCGGGTTTTTTTTTGCTTAAAATCACCATAAAACCTATATAGCCCCGATGGATCCCGAAGCTTCGGGAGATATCCTCGCAGCGTAGCGGAGAGATAAAGGCGAGAGCGGGAACTTTGCCTGCAAAAAAGCCAATTAATTCGCTCCTGATTCTCAATCGATTATCTTGTCTGTAAAATTTTGCAGTTTAAGATAAATGTGTTACTTTTGCAGTCCTTTTGGTGAATAAGAGTTTCCTTTAGGGTTCAACTAATTATACAAACAACTTCTGTTGTTTTCTAGCACATTAAGAAACTCGAGAGAATACAGAATACAAATTTTTAATCAGCATGTCTGAACAAGTAAAATCACAAGAAGAGTTTTTAGCAAATTTTAACTGGCACAATTTCGAAGAAGGTATTGATGCAGTTGATGAGAAAAACTTATTAGAATTCGAAGAACTAGTTTCAAAAACATTTATCGCTACTGATCAAGAAGAAGTTGTAGATGGTGTAGTTGTTAGAATTACAGATAGAGACGTTATCGTTGATATCAACGCAAAATCGGAAGGTGTTATTTCATTGAACGAATTCCGTTACAACCCAGCCTTAAAAGTAGGTGATACTGTTGAAGTATTAATTGACATCCGTGAGGATAAAACAGGTCAATTGGTGTTATCTCACAGAAAAGCACGTACTATCAAATCATGGGATAGAGTTATTTCGGCTAACGAAACAGGAGAAATCGTTAATGGTTTTGTAAAATGCAGAACTAAAGGTGGTATGATCGTTGACGTTTTCGGAATTGAAGCTTTCTTACCAGGATCTCAAATTGATGTTAAACCAATTAGAGACTACGATGTATATGTAAACAAAATGATGGAATTCAAAGTGGTAAAAATTAACCACGAATTCAAAAATGTTGTTGTTTCTCATAAAGCGCTTATTGAAGCGGATATTGAAATCCAGAAAAAAGAAATCATCGGTCAATTACAAAAAGGACAAGTATTAGAAGGTGTTGTTAAAAACATTACTTCTTATGGTGTGTTTATTGACTTAGGTGGTGTTGATGGATTAATTCACATTACTGACCTTTCTTGGAGTAGAATTAACCACCCAAGTGAAGTTCTTGAATTAGATCAAAAATTAAACGTTGTAATCCTTGATTTCGATGACGAAAAAACAAGAATACAATTAGGATTGAAACAATTAAATGCTCACCCATGGGACGCTTTAGATGCTAACTTAAAAATTGGTGATAAAGTAAAAGGTAAAGTAGTTGTAATCGCTGATTACGGTGCATTTATTGAAGTTGCCGAAGGTGTTGAAGGTTTAATCCACGTTTCTGAAATGTCTTGGTCTACTCATTTACGTTCTGCTCAAGATTTCGTAAAAGTAGGTGATGTTGTTGAAGCAGTTATCTTAACATTAGACAGAGATGACCGTAAAATGTCATTAGGTATCAAACAATTGTCTCAAGATCCTTGGACTGATATCACTGCTAAATACCCAGTAGGTTCTAAACATACAGGTATCGTTAGAAACTTTACAAACTTTGGAATTTTCGTAGAATTAGAAGAAGGAATTGATGGATTAATTTACATCTCTGACTTATCTTGGACTAAGAAAATCAAACATCCGTCTGAATTTGTAAACGTTGGTGAAAAACTTGACGTTGTAGTATTAGAATTAGATGTTGAAGGACGTAAATTATCTTTAGGTCACAAACAAACTACTGCTAATCCTTGGGATCAATATGAAGATTCTTTCGCAGTTGGAACTATCCACACAGGTGAAATTTCTGAAATCGTTGACAAAGGAGCTACTGTAGAATTCGGAGATGATATCGTTGCTTTCATTCCTACTCGTCACCTTGAAAAAGAAGACGGAAAGAAATTGAAAAAAGGTGATTCAGCTGATTTCAAAGTAATCGAATTCAATAAAGAATTCAAAAGAGTAGTTGCTTCTCACACTGCTATCTTCCGTGAAGAAGAAGAGAAAAATGTGAAAACAGCTACTGAAAATACTTCATCAGCTTCAACATCTACAAATGCACCAGCTGCAACTTTAGGTGATAATAATGATGTATTAGCAGCATTGAAAGCTAAAATGGAAAAGTCAGAGAAAAAATAATTTCTTGAAACTTTTTGAATATAGAAAGCCCCGCAAATTGCGGGGCTTTTTTTGTGCTTACTTTTTTAGTCACTCTGAGCGGAGTCGAAGAGTCAGGAGCTTTTTCCTGCTATTCACTGCAATCTTTATGGTTTTAAAGAAAAATCATAAAGGATTTCCGTTTCTATCAGGGCTAAAATTTGCTTTCAAAAGAACTTTTTACAGCTAATAATTTTGCTTCATCTGCTACAAAATTATTGCAATTGTATAAGAACTTATATTGCAATTGCCTTTCATCAAGAATATCGACTAAATTTTTATAGTTACATTTTTACTTGGCCTTATAATTACAATGCCACCTTTATTTGGGGCTCCTGTGTAATCATGGATTATCCTGTTCTTATTTAATGATTCTTTGCGAATACCATTTTAAATAGTTTGGAGTAATTAATTACAGGACTTTTTTATGTGCGCTGCTACTTTGTATTATTTTATTTATTTTTATGATAAAATAAATAAGTTATTTCTTAAATTCAGTTCATTAAATACTGTAAATTTGAGATGAATTTAAGAAATAATTATGGCTTCAAAAATACTCTTTCCACCAAAGCTTAGCTTTTTACATTTTGTCATTATCGTTATATCTTTTTTTTTCGCAACAAATATTAATGCCCAGTGTGCTGGTAATGATAATGCTATAACGATTTGTGGCACTGATTTGATTAAATCAAGTAGTCAGGCGGTTAATCTTTTTAGTCTTTTGGGAGGCGGAGCTGTCTCTGGGGGAACTTGGACAGACAATCGGTTATCCGGAGGATTAAATCTTACCACAGGTTTTTTAAACGCCCAAGCCATTAGAAAAAGTGGTGTTTTTACCTATACATATATGAGTAATGTAGGTTGTGGAGATAATTCTTCGACAATTACGGTTATCGTTGGAGGATATTCAGGTGTATCCAGTCCAGATGTTTCGGCATGTGGTGATGATATGGCGTTTAATTTATTTCTAGGGTTTAACGGACAATTTTTAGGACCGCAAACTAACGGTTTTTGGTCAGATGATGATGGAACAGGGGCATTGAGCCCAGGAGGGATACTTAACGCAAATAAAGCGGGAATGGGGACGCATTCCTTTACTTATACCATGCCTGCCATAGATACATGCCCAGCGCAATCCTCTACGGTTAGTGTAACTGTATTTCTGCCTCCAGAACCAGGAACACCTTCTTTATTGCTATTGTGTAGTTCGGATAATCTAGCTTTATATAATGATTTTGATTTGAACAGCAAATTAGACGGTGAAGATGCAGGTGGAATTTGGTCTGAAGCTGGAACTTCTGAGATATCTGGGATTTTGGATTCAAAAGTCAATGTTCAGAATTTATACAATGTATTCGGAGCCGGGGTTTATAGTTTCACCTATTCAGTTTTTCCTGATAATCCAATTTGTAGCATAAAACAATCAACAGTACACATTATAATCGAAGAACAGCTTGATTTTACCGGAGCAACGTTGGTGGTCAACTCGGATATTTGTGAAAATGAAATCCCTTCAGCTAACTATAATGCCGTTTTAACGAAAGGAATCAAAAATGTACCTAACGGTAATTATTATGTAGAGTATTCCATTTTAAGTCCGTTAGGAACAACAACAAATACCATAATTGCTACTTTTAACAACGGGGTTTTGACTTTTCCGCTTTCATCAGTTAATTTTAAACAAGTAGCAGATTATACCGTGAGTATAACAGATATTAGAAGTGTTACCAGTTTGGGTGCTTGTATAAATGTAATTGACGTTTCAGATATTTTGCATGTTTTTCCTTTGCCAAAAATTAATACCGCAACGCTCACTATTGATCCTGTTTGTAAAAATAGTGATGCTGTAGTGGCTCTTTCCGGGAATACTAATTTGTCGGATGGAAATTACAGTATAGAGTATAATTTATTTGGTAGTAATACTTTGATTTCCAGACAGGAAATTTTTACGGTTAGTGGTGGATTAACTTCTTTTTCTATTCCGGCGAGTTTAATTCCTATTGCAGGTAACACGACAATCTCAATTACAAAGATTACAAATCTAACTACAGGTTGTACCAATACGTCAACACTAACTAAGGGATTTGTTATTAAAGCATTACCTGACGTCACAAACTTTAAGGTGGACATAAAAGATGTTTGCAAAAATCAGCCCGTTACAGTATTACTTACTGGATTAGGTACTTTAACGAATGTTACTTTAAATTATGATCTTACGGGAGTTAATACAGCGATTAATCAAACAGTGACTATACTTGTTAGCTCCGGTAAGGCAGATTTTATTATCCCTTCGGCTTTACTTATTAATACAGGGGCAACCTCTCTGGCTATCACTTATATTATTGATAACGGAACTAGTTGTGGAATCATAATTACAAATGGCACAAAGAGTTTTACGATTAATACTATTCCAAATGTGCCAATTGTAAATGACGAAAAATTTTGCAAAAATGAAAATAAAACTATTGGTGATTTGTCCCCAATAGGTACTCAATACCAATGGTTTGATTCTTTGACAAGCACCACAGTTTTAAGCAAGACTAGCTTTTTAGTTTCAGGGAATTATTACGTTAAAGAGGTAAATGCGACTACAGGGTGTGAATCAGGAAGAGCAGTGGTTAATATTGTGATAAACGAAATAGAAGTACCAATATTAAATCAAGACGGACAAAACTTTTGTGGTTTAGACCATCCCACTTTGCAAAATCTAACGGCTAATACCACTGCAAACGAAACCATGAGCTGGTTTGATGCGGCAATAAATGGAAACCAATTGGCACTAACAACATTGCTTAAAGAGGGAATTACTTATTATGGCTTTGATTATTCAAGTAGCACAAATTGTTATTCAAATGCTTTGGAAGTAACCATATCTCTTTCAAATTGTAATACAACTCCTGATTTTTTCATTCCTGACGGATTTTCACCAAATGG
This sequence comes from Flavobacterium melibiosi, assembly GCF_048158545.1. Classification (NCBI taxonomy): domain Bacteria; kingdom Pseudomonadati; phylum Bacteroidota; class Flavobacteriia; order Flavobacteriales; family Flavobacteriaceae; genus Flavobacterium; species Flavobacterium melibiosi. Next base: position 25,339 of record NZ_JBLNKU010000013.1, read on the forward strand.
AGATACTGTAAATGACACTTTTAAAATTCCGAATATCGAGTTTATATTTCCAAATTATTCCTTGGAAATTTATAACAGATACGGAAACCTAATGTTTTCTGGCAATAAAAACAAGCCGGAATGGGATGGGAAAAATTCTGATTACAAAATTGGGATTGACGGATTTGCGCCAAACGGAGTCTATTTTTACATTATCAATTATAATAAAGAGAACAAATCACCCAGCCAAGGGCGGCTTTATTTGAATCGATAATTATCCTTCATTACTTTAAAATCAAATTTCAAATGAAAAAAACAATATTATTTGTAAGTTTTTTATTTTTTATAATAAATACCTCGGCCCAACAAGATCCGCAATACACACAATACATGTATAACATGAATGTAGTAAATCCTGCATATGCGACAGGAACGCAATCCATGTTAGATATAGGTACATTATATAGAACACAATGGGTTGGTGCTGTTGGTGCCCCAAAGACATTGACTTTTTTCGGACACATGCCCGTGAACAAAAAAGTGGAAATGGGTTTTTCGTTGATTTCTGACGATATTGGAGACGGGGCAAAAAAAGAGAATAACTTTTATGCAGATTTTGCATACGTACTTCAATTGAATAACAGACACCGTCTTTCTTTGGGATTAAAGGCAGGCGTAACGTCCCTACAAACTAATTTTAATGGTTTTAAGTTTGAGAGTACATCATCGGATTTTGCCTTTGAAAACAGAGATCTTTTAAAACCTAATATTGGAATTGGGGCTTATTATTTCACTGATGTATATTATGTTGGATTATCCGCTCCCAATCTGCTCAATTCAAAACATATTGAAGAGCGCTCTGGGATTAGTGATTATGGCTCTGAAAATGTTCATGTTTTTTTAACGGGGGGGTATGTGTTTACGTTGTCAGATTCATTCAAATTAAAACCCGCTTTTATGTCAAAATTTGTAAAAGGAGTGTCGGTAACTTTAGATCTTTCTGCTAATGTATTGTATAATGACAAATTTGAATTTGGTGCCGCTTATAGATTTGGGGATGCCGTAAGTGCTTTGATGAACGTAAAAGTAACTCCAAATATCAGGGTGGGCTATGCTTACGATTACACTACTTCTAATCTAGGGCAGTTTAATTCTGGAACGCATGAAATTTTTGTTCTATTTAATTTAGATTTATTAGGTAAAGGATATGATAAATCACCAAGATTCTTCTAAAAAATAAACATGAAATTGCCATGATTCCAAATCACAAATAGAAATGAAGAATGGCGATACCATATTCCGCTAAAAAACAAATATTATCTTCGTATGAAAAGAATATACCTCATTATAATCGTATTTTCAATACAATTTATGAATGCTCAAACGCAAGATTTGCAAAGAGCCAAACGCTATTTTGATAGAACTTTTTATAGCGAAGCAATCCCTTTGTATGAAAAAATCATTCAAGGGAACCGTTCTATTGAAGTAGTAAAAAACTTGGCAGATTGTTATTATTACACTAATAACTATACTAATGCCCAAAGGCAGTATCGTTTTCTTATTGAAAGATTCAATAAGGAACTCGAAGTGGAATACTACTTTAGATATTCGCAAACATTGAAAGCAACTGGGAATTACGAAGAAGCCAATTCAGTTATCCGTGATTATCTCATTAGTTCAAACAATAAGCAGGACCTACAAGATTTTGAAAAAGAAAATAAGGATCTTGAAAATGTATCAGCAATAGGAAGCAGATTCGAAATAAAAAACCTGGCTGTAAATACTGCAAATTCGGAATTTGGAGCAGTAAAACAAGGAGAAAATCTGGTTTTTTCGGGAGGTAAAAAGAAGGCCGATTTATTTGACAAAATCTACAAATGGAATAATGAATTGTATCTTGATTTGGTGACAATTCCTCTCAAAAACGTCAATTCCAGTGATTCAATTGTAAATTATTTTTCTAAAGAATTAAACACCTCCATGCATGAGGCAAATGCTGTTTTTACAAAAGATGGAAAAACAATTTATTTCACCAGAAATAATTACAAAAAAGGAAAAAAAGGTAAAAACAAAGACAAGGTTTCAAATCTACAAATTTTTAAAGCTGAATTCGTTGATGGTAAATGGACGAAAATTGAGTCGCTTCCTTTCAATAGTGATGATTATTCTGTAGAGCATCCTACGTTGAGTAATGATGCAAAAACATTGTATTTTGCATCGGATATGCCAGGTACGCTGGGTTTATTTGATATTTTTAGTGTATCTATAAATGGTGGGGCTTTTGGAACTCCAAAAAATTTAGGTGATAAAATTAATACAACTAAAAAAGAACAATTTCCTTTTGTCTCAAAAGACAATAAATTGTATTTTTCTTCAAACGGACATGTCGGATATGGATCATTGGACGTTTTTGTATCGGAAATTCAAAACAATACGTTCTCAAAGTCATTAAATGTAGGTCTTCCGGTAAATTCTGGTTTCGATGATTTTTCATTTACTATTGATTCAGAATCAAAAGAAGGTTATTTTTCGTCCAACAGACCGGGTGGAAAAGGGAATGATGATATTTATGAACTAAAAGAAATAAAACCTTTACTAATTGAAGATTGCAAGCAATTAATCGCTGGTATAATTATGGATGTGGATACAAAAATGCCTTTGGAAAACGCTTTGGTTAGTTTGCAAAATTCTGATAAAATTGAAATCCAAAAAGTTATGACTACTCAAGACGGAAAATTCAGTTTTGCCGTTGCTTGCGAGACCGGTTATTCTGTTTTGGCATCCAAAGTGGATTATACAAAGGATTCAAGATCATTTAAACTCAACAAAGAAAGAAATAAAATCAACGACGCATCCATGTCTTTGAAGTCTGATTTGATGATTAAAAAAGAAGAGGAAATAGCAATTCAGAAAAAGAAAAATGAGGAAATAGCCTTACTTGAAAAAGATAAAAAAGACAAGCAAATTTTCGCTCAAAAAGAAATTGATATTGCCCAAATTAAGAAAAAAGAAAAAATAGATAATATTATCGCTGCGGAAAAAGATGTGGTAAAAGATAAAGACCGTTTAATTATCAAAACGGATCCTATATATTTCGATTATGATTTGTGGTATATTCGTAAAGAATCAAAACCAATTCTAAATCGAGTTATTGAAATAATGAAAAAATATCCAGATATGGTTGTCGAAATTGGTTCTCATACTGATAATAGAGGAAATGATAATTACAATAGGAATCTTTCCACACATAGAGCTGAATCAACAAGAACGTATTTCATAAATCAAGGAATTGCTGAAAAAAGAATTATTGCAAAAGGATATGGAGAAACTGTTCAAATCATAAAATGTGAGCCAAGTGAGTCCTGTTCCGAAGAACAGCATGAATTGAACAGACGAAGTGAATTTGTAATTAAAAATTTGTAGCTATTAGATAAAATTTTAAATTCCAAGTAAAGTATTTAATTGGCTATTATTGCAAATAAAAAGCCCAATTCTTTAAAAGAATTGGGCTTTTTGCATTGTATCAAAAACTAATTTATCTCAAACTAGCTCCAAGCTCAGTTTCAAAATTATTTTGCAATTTGCTCATAATTTTATCAATTTGCGCATCAGTCAATGTCTTTGAATTATCTTGAATAGTAAAACTTAACGCGTATGATTTCTTACCTTCAGGAAGATTATTACCTTCGTAAACATCGAATAAATTAATATCTTTCAATAATGATTTCTCGGTTTGACGTGCAATATTGTAAATACTATCATAAGTTACGTTTTGGTCAATTAGCAAAGCCAAATCCCTACGAACTTCAGGGTATTTAGGAATCTCAGTATATTTTATTTTGGTTGAAATTAATTTTAAAATTAAAGCCCAATTGAAATCAGCAAAAAACACTTCTTGTTTTATTCCAAAATTTTTCAATATTGATTTTTTCACTACTCCTAATTCAACTAGAATGTCTTGACCAAATCCAATTGCAATTCCTTCAGAAAATACATCAGAAGTTACTGGTGAATTTTGTGTTTTTTGAATGCCTAATCTAGAAAGTATGCCGTTTACATATCCTTTGAATAAAAAGAAATCCGATGGTTTTTGAGCACTAGTCCAATTTTCCTGGTTTCTGTTTCCAGAAAGGAATAAAGTCAAATGTTTATGTTCCTCATAACCTGAAGGAAAATTATGGTAGGTTTTTCCAAATTCAAATAATTTTAAATCGGCATTTTTACGATTAATATTATAGGAAATCGCTTCTAGTCCAGAGAATAATAAAGATTGACGCATTGTTGCTAAATCATTGCTCAAAGGATTTAGCATTGTTACGTTATGTTCTGAATTTAAAACATCAGAAAGCTCTACATAAGATGCCGTAGTCAATGAATTAGCCATCATTTCATTAAATCCTTGAGAATTTAATTGAGTGGCAATTGTATTTTGTATTTTATAATCCTCGTTTCTTGGAGAATTAGAAACTGTAGCATTTAATTTTTTTGAAAAATTAATGTTGTTGTATCCATAAACTCTCAAAATTTCTTCTATAACATCAATTTCTCTTTGTACATCAACTCTATATGCAGGAATTGTTAATCCCAATCCAGCATCAGAAACACTGTTTACTTTTATGTCTAATGAAACTAATATTTTCTTAATGGTGTCTTTTGGCAATTCCTGACCAATAATTTTGGCTACTTTACTAAAGTTTAAAAAGACTGTAAAATCTTCTATTTTCTTTGGATACACATTAATGACATCCGAAGTTATTTCTCCACCGGCTACTTCTTGAATCAATAAAGCGGCTCTTTTCAATGCGTATTCAGTGATAGTAGGGTCGATTCCTCTTTCAAATCTAAAAGAAGCATCGGTGTTCAATTGATGTCTTTTGGCAGTTTTACGAATACTTACAGGATTAAAGTAAGCACTTTCTAAGAAAATTGAATTTGTATTTTCTGAAACTCCAGATTTTTTCCCACCAAAAACTCCTGCGATACATAATGGTCCTTTTTCATCACAAATCATTAAATCCTCTTCGTGTAACGTTCTTTCAATGTCATCAAGAGTTATGAATTTCGTTCCGGCAGCAAGTGTTTTTACAATTATTTTACCATTGATTTTTGAAGCGTCAAAGGCATGAAGTGGCTGGCCTAATTCATGTAAAACATAATTGGTCACATCGACAATATTATTTTTCGGATTTATTCCAATCGCTTTCAGTCGGTTTTGCAACCACGCAGGTGAAGGTTTTACAGTAATTCCAGAAATGGTAACACCGCAATATCTAGGAGCAAGTTTCGGTTCTTTTACATCAATATCAATTTTTAATATTCTTTTATCTACTCTAAAATTACTTACTGAGGGTGTAATTAATTCTACACTAACACCGCTTTGTAACATTCCGGCTCTCAAATCACGGGCTGTCCCCAAATGACTCATAGCATCGGCACGATTAGGTGTTAATCCAATTTCGAAAACTTCGTCATTTTCAATTTTAAAAACGGTTGCCGCTGGAGTTCCTGGTACTAAGGAATCGTCCAATATCATAATCCCATCGTGGCTTTCGCCAAGACCTAACTCATCTTCAGCACAAATCATTCCGTGACTTTCCTGTCCGCGTATTTTTCCTTTTTTAATCGAAAATGCTATACCTTCTTTATCATATAATGTAGTACCTATTGTAGCAACAGGAACTTTTTGTCCCGCAGCGACATTGCTGGCGCCACAAACAATTTGTAAAGGAGTACCGTTGCCTAAATCTACAGTAGTTATTTTTAGTCTGTCAGCATCCGGATGTGGAATACAGGTAAGAACATGTCCTACAACAATTCCTTCTAATCCGCCTTTTACCGATTGGTATTTTTCAACAATTTCCACTTCAAGACCTAAATCTGTTAGCAATGCTGCTGTTTCTTCGGATTTCCAATCTATTTTAATGAATTGTTTTAACCAGTTGTAAGATATTTTCATCTGTCAATTTTAATGAGATTACTTCGTCAGTTCGACCTACGGTCTCGGGTGCAAATATAAGGATTGCAGGTTGGAGTAAGAAACAATTTTTTTGGTTTTTTATAATTGATTTGTCACATTTTAGGAGTGTTCGAAATAGTGATTTAATAATGTTAGACGTAAATAGATACGAATAAAATAATAAAATAACGTTAAAAAAACACATATGGAAATTTAATGCTACTAGTTGAATGAATTGTGCTATTCTAATGATGAATAGGAGACTATTTTTGATAAAATAAAATAGATAACGACATGGACAACATAGTAAAAAGACCTGAATTCAAGGCAACGTATGATAATTATATAGGAGGAAAATTCGTTGCGCCAATCGGTGGCCAATATTTTGATGTTGTTTCTCCAATTGATGGAAAAGTATTTACAAGAGCTGCACATTCAACTAAAGTGGATATTGATTTAGCTGTTGATAAAGCACATGAAGCTTTTCAAACATGGGGGAAAACATCTGTAACGGAACGTAGCCTATTATTAAACAAAATTGCACAAGTTATTGAAGATAATCTAGAATATATTGCCACCGTTGAAACCATAGATAACGGGAAAGCAATTCGGGAGACTTTAGCCGCAGATATTCCTTTGGCGATAGACCATTTCAGATATTTTGCTGGCGTAATTCGTGCTGAAGAAAGTTCTATTGCTGAACTGGATTCACAAACAGTTTCTATTGCTTTAAGCGAACCTTTGGGTGTAATTGCCCAAATTATTCCTTGGAATTTTCCAATTTTAATGGCTGTTTGGAAATTAGCGCCGGCGTTGGCTGCAGGAAATACAGTAGTTTTAAAACCTGCAGAAAGTACACCAATTTCTATTCTAATTTTAATGGAATTGATAGGCGATATTCTTCCTCCGGGAGTTGTAAATATTGTCAATGGTTTTGGTGCTGAGCTTGGAAGAGCTTTGGTAACGAACAAAAAAGTATCAAAAGCCGCATTTACTGGTTCTACGCCAACCGGTCGTTTAGTAATGCAATACGCTACTGAAAATATTATTCCCGTAACATTGGAATTAGGTGGTAAATCTCCAAATATTTTCATGAAATCTGTTGGAGATGCTGATGATGATTTCTTTGACAAAGCAGTTGAAGGTGCTGTAATGTTTGCTTTAAATCAAGGAGAGATTTGCACCTGTCCTTCCAGATTATTAATTCATGAAGATATTTATGATAAATTTATTGCCCGAGTAATTGAAAGAACAGAAGCAATCAAAATGGGAAATCCATTAGACAGAACGACTATGATGGGAGCACAGACTTCATTGGTTCAAAAAGAAAAAATTCTTAGCTATATTAAACTAGGAAAAGAAGAAGGTGCCGAAGTGTTAATTGGCGGTGAAGAAAATCATTTGGAAGGAAATTTAGACGGAGGTTATTATATCAAACCAACTCTTTTCAAGGGACATAACAAAATGCGCATTTTCCAGGAAGAAATTTTCGGGCCTGTTTTGGCGGTTACCACTTTTAAAACAACAGAAGAAGCGATAGCAATTGCTAATGATTCGATGTATGGTTTAGGAGCTGGAGTTTGGACGCGTGATGCACATGAAATTTATCAGGTTCCAAGAGCCATTCAAGCAGGTCGTGTTTGGATTAATCAATACCATTCTTATCCAGCAGGCGCTCCTTTTGGAGGTTACAAACAATCAGGAATTGGTCGTGAAAATCACAAAATGATGCTTGGACATTATCGTCAGACAAAAAATATGTTGATTTCTTATGATAAAAAGAAATTAGGTTTCTTTTAGTAGTTACAGATTATTGGTTAATCTTGAACCTGACAGATTGTATGATTTGTCAGGTTTTACTTTAAATAAAAAAAGATGACAAAAAGAATTGATGCCACAGAAAAAGCAGTAGAATTAATCAAAATTTTACAGGAAAAACATGGTGATTTGATGTTTTACCAAGCCGGAGGATGCTGTGAAGGAACTCAGCCTCAGTGTTTTGAAAAAGGTGGGTTTTATCAACGAATGGGTGACGTTTGTATTGGAATAGTTGAAGATACTGAATTCTGGGTAGATAAAGATTTATTCGAATATTGGAAACATGCTCATTTTACTTTGGATGTAATTGACGCCTTTGGGGTAGGAGGATTTTCTTTAGAAACACCGTTAAAAAAAACATTCCGAATCGAATACCGGATTTTTACACCAGAAGAAGAGCAATCGCTTGGTCCTTTAAAATATATTGAATAAATCTAGTTTATTACATATAACAATTGATACTGTTTTGGCGTAATTCCTTCATGTTTTTTAAACAAACGAATAAAATAATTGGAATCTTCAAATCCGGATAAATAGCAAACTTCATTGATTTGTATTGTCGGGTTTTTGAGTAATTGTTTGGCGCATCTTATTTTTTCGCTAATGACAAATTCTATCGGACTCATACCTAATTCTCTCTTGAAAAGTCTGTAGAAAGAAGTGGTGCTCATACATGCCTTTTCGCTCAAATGTTTCATGCTGATATTTTCCTTCAAATTCAAACGGATGAATTCTACTACTTGGGTAATAGGATTTTTTGGATCGGTAAATAAACCGTCATCAATTGCTTTTGCAGTTTGCGTTTGAATAATTCGAATTAACAATTCTTGCAAAGTTAAATCGGCCAAAGCATCCTTGGTAATCGAAGTGCTCATGCATTCTTTTATCAATTTGTTGATTGTTGCAGCCAGTTCTACATTGTTGTAAAAAAAATAATTTTGGTAATTCAATTGCCAAAATTGTGAATTTCCTTCTTTTGGATAGCGTTCGTTTAAGAATTGTAATGTATCGGTAATTTTAGTTTGGTCTATCGCCAAAGCTAGACACTGCGTAGGATTGCTTTTTGTGGCCTCAGGAAAATCGATTTTCATTTCTACATTCGAAGGAATAACAACTGTTTCTCCGGGTAAATAATCAAAGCTCGGATCATCAAAAAGATGCATCACTTTTTTACCTCTTAGCATGCTTGTCACTACTAAATCATTAAACTTTAGCGGAACCAATGCAGAAGATTCATATGTTTCAAAAAGATTCAGTTCACAATGGTTTAAAGAGTAAACGGTTCTGTTTTCAACTAATGTTTTTAACGATTTTTCATTTGATAAATGTGGAGGATTTATAAAAGCACGATTATTATTCATAGTTTTAAACTTAAAGAAGACAAAGTTTAAATTTAATGAAAATAATTAGAACCAGAACACTGTTTAACAAAATTTAAATTAATTCTTCAATATGTTTTTTTATGTTTTCCGCAATTTTTTGGGTAGGTAAATCATTTTCATCGGTTCCAAAAGGATCCTCTATTTCCTCGGCAATTAACTCTAAACTAGCCAAAACATAAAAAATAAAAACGACAACAGGTGCTACATAATAACCCAAACTAAAGGAATAGCCAAATGGCAAAGTCATGACATAAAAGAAGATGAATTTTTTAAGAAAAGCGCTATAGGAGTAGGGAATAGGTGTGTTTTTAATTCTTTCGCAAGCACCGCAAATTTCGGTAAAGGATAGCACTTCATTATTTAGGATGATGAGTTGGTCTCCAGTAATTTTTTTGGAAACGTATAAATCATTGATTTTTTGAAATAATATTTTTGCAACCTGATTGGGTCTGTGTTTGTGATGATCAATTTCTAAATCTACATCATCAAATAATTGTTTGCCAGTTTCCTCATCTTTTAAATGTTTGTTTAAAATGGAAGCATAGCTAGGAATTATTTTTCTAAAATAAGCTCGATCTTTTTCATCCGTTAAAATTACGGAAAGTTTGATGGCTAAATTACGGCTATTATTAACTAAACTTCCCCACATTTTACGCCCTTCCCACCAACGGTCATAGGCAGTATTGGTTCTAAAAACTAGTAATAGCGAAATAACGAAACCTAACATTCCATGCATGATGGTAATGTTTTTCACATAACTGTTATCCGCTAATTGCCAATATTCGACTTCCAAATACCCAATAATTCCGGAATAAGCGCCTATGGCAAGCATAATTGGAAATAATGTTCTGAAGGTATCCGCTTTATGAAAACGAAAGATAAAAGTAAACCAGTCTTTTGTATTGTATGAAATCATTTTGGCTAAATTTTCAGCAAAAATATATTAAAAATTTAGATTTCCGGCCAACTCTCGTAATGCAATTTCGGATAATTTACCAAGAAACTGAGCATTGCTGTAACGTACTTTGGCATTCACATAATTCAATTGTGCGGTTCTGAATTCTAAAGTTGTTATGGTTCCAATACGAAATTTATCTAAAGTGATACTCAGATTTTGTTTGGCGATGGATTCGTTTTTTCCTTCTAAAGCAATCAATTCTAAATTAGTCAAATACGTTTGATACGAAGTTGCTAATTGTGAATGTAATATCAAATTTTGCTGTTCGATTGTCATCTTAGAATTCTCAATCTGAATTTTGGCGATTTTTTCGTTTCGGTTTTGTGAAAAACCATCAAATATATTTAAAGAAGCACTAAATCCATAATTCAATCCTCTGGATGCAGATTGTGACACAAACCCAAGACTGGATTGACTTTCAGAAAAATTGTAGCCTGTATTTACTTTTATCGTAGGATAGCGACCCGCTTTGATTTGTTTTAACTCTAATTCTGCTACTTTTTTGTTGATAATTTGCGCTTCTAATTGCGGATTTTGTTTTTCGGCTAAAGCGGTAAGTTCCGGTAGCAATAATTGGTTGTCAACCGCAATAGCATCAATTACTTTGAAATCTGATTTAAGATCTCTGGCCAATATTTGATTCAATAAAATCTTACTGTTGGCATACAATTCTTTTTGTCTCAGTATCGCAACCTGATCGGTATTTAAATCTACTTGGGCATTCAAAACCTCTAATTTAGACGCTTTTCCAATGGTGAACCTGTTTTTCGCCAATGTCAATCGCTGATTCGAAATAACAATTGTTGTATCTAAAGCTATTAGTTGTTGTTGTTGTTGTACCAAATCGTAATAGGCTGCATGTACATCACTTATTTTAGTGATTAAAGTCAGTTTTAATTGTGCTTCGCCTAATTTTTGTAATTCTTTCAGCTGATCTAGTCTGGCAAACATCCGCATTCCGTCAAAAATAGTCCAATCCAAACCAACACCATAACTCAAACTGTTGTTCTTGGCATTGTCTAACTCTGTTTGTGTTCCGTCCTGACGCGTTTGCGAACTGTTTTGAACACTATTATTGTCCACAATTGTTGCAGTGACTTTTGGTAACATACCGGCATTTCCAATTGCTACGTTTGTTTTTTCAATGTCTAAATTGTTTGTCGCAATTTTTATTTCGTAATTGTTTTCCAATGCTATTTTTACTGCACTTTCCAATGTCAAAACTTCTTGAGCATTGGTTTTTGCAACACAAAATAGGAGTAGTATAAAGCTTTGAAATAGTATTTTAGTGTTCATCATAATTCAATATCTTTTTAAAATCATTCAATTCTTGCAAACAATAAAATCATTTGACTAAGAATTAAAAAAGTATTTATTTTTTATATGAACTTAAATATCTGATGTGTTTAAAACATCTAAGATATTTAAGTTTTTTGATATAAATAAAAAAGGAAATTTGTTATTTAACTTCTTTTTCATATTCTTCGATATGATCAAATTCAGGGTAATGTTTTCTTGCTTTAGACCACATTAAATACATGGCTGGAATAACGAATAATGTTAAAACCAATGAGAAAACAGTTCCGCCTACAATCACAACTCCCATACCAATTCTACTGGTAGAAGCCGCTCCAAGTGACATTGCGATAGGCAATGCACCCAATGAAATAGCTAAACTAGTCATTAAAATAGGTCGTAATCTCGCTTCGGAAGCTTCTAATATTGCATCAATTTTCGATTTGCCCTGTTCTCGCAGCTGATTGGCAAATTCGACGATTAAGATTCCATTCTTAGTAACCAGTCCAATAAGCATTACGGTTCCAATTTGGCTAAAGATATTCCAAGTCTGGTCAAACAACCATAAGGAGAATAAAGCACCCGCTACAGCCATTGGAACGGTTAAAATGATAATAAATGGATCAATGAAACTTTCAAATTGTGCAGCCAGAATTAAAAATATCAATAGCAAAGCCAATCCAAATGCAAAGGCAGTATTCGAACTACTTTCGACAAAATCCCTTGATTCTCCACCTAAATCGGTGGTAAATGTATCATCAAGAACTTTAACCTTAATTTCGTTCATCGCATCAATTCCATCGCTGATACTTTTGCCTGGAGCGAGACCTGCAGAAACAGTTGCTGCCATATATCGATTGTTGTGGTATAATTGTGGCGGATTACTTTTTTCTTCAATGGTTACAACATTGTCCATTTGAATTAATTGTCCCAAATTATTTTTGACATACATTGAAGTTAAATCCAATGGTTTCGAACGGTCTTTTTGGTCAAATTGTCCAATAACCTGATACTGTTTTCCATTTCTCATGAAATAACCAAAGCGTTGACCACTTAATGAAAGTTGCAAGGTTTGTGCAATATCAATAACTGAAATTCCTAAACTTTCGGCTTTCTCTCTGTCTATTGTAACATTGATTTCTGGTTTATTGAATTTTAAATTCACATCGCTAACTGCAAAAGTTGGATTTTTAGACACTTCATCCATAAAAACAGGAATCTTTTCTTCCAGTTTTTTAAAGTTTGGAGCTTGTATGATGTATTGAATCGGCAATCCACCGCGTCTGTTTACTGCTATTGTGGGTTGTTCTATTACAGAAGTTTTGGCTTCAGGATATTTTTTGGTCAGTTTGGTCAATTTTTCGGCAATCTCTTTTTGAGAACGTTTTCTTTCGTTTGGTTCAGACAAGGAAATTCTTACCCTTCCACTATTTACTGTCGATGCACCAAAACCTGGAGAAGTAATAATTAAGGCCACTTTTTTTTCAGGAATGGAATCATCTACTAATTGAGAAATCTCCTGCATAAAGCGGTCCGTATATTCATAGGACGCCCCTTCTGGTGCGGTTATACTCATCATTAAGCCACTTCGGTCATCATACGGAGCCGTTTCTTTTTGGATTAAATTAAAAAATAAATAGATCAATCCGAAACAGGCAATCAATATGGGAAAACTCAACCATTTCTTTTTCATAAAACGTTGCAAAGCTTCGGCATAACCACTGTTTAGTTTTTGAAAATAAGGTTCTGTTTTAATATAAAACTTTGATTTTTTTTGCTCTCCGCCTTTCATCAAATACGCATTTAACATTGGCGTTAATGTCAACGAAACAAAGGCAGAAATCAATACTGCGGCACCAATGACGACGCCAAATTCCCTAAACAATCGCCCGACAAATCCTTCGAGGAAAATAACTGGAAGAAATACGGCTGCCAAGGTGATGGAAATGGATATGACCGCAAAAAAGATTTCGTTAGAGCCTTTGATGGCTGCTTCAATTGGCGACATTCCTTCCTCTACTTTTTTGTAGATATTCTCTGTGACTACAATTCCGTCATCGACAACTAAACCTGTAGCTAAAACAATCGCCAACAAAGTCAGTACATTTATCGAAAATCCGAAAAGCCACATAATGAAGAAAGTAGCAATTAACGAAACGGGAATGTCGATTAATGGTCTGAAAGCAATAGCCCAATCCCTAAAAAATAAATAAATAATTAAAATCACCAGAATTATTGAAATTCCCAACGTTTCCGCTACTTCAATAACTGATTTTTTGACAAAAACGGTAGTATCGATAACGATATCTAACTTGATATCTTTAGGTAAATCCTTTTTTAATACTTCGAATTCTTTGTAAAATTCCTTTGAAATATCTAAATAATTTGCCCCCGGAAGCGGAACAATCGCGACACCCACTAATGGCGTTCCGGATTGGGTCATTTTGGTTTCAATGTTTTCAGGACCAAGAACAGCCGAACCAATATCACTAAAACGAACTGTTTTTTCTCCTTCGGAACGAATGATGATATTATTAAATTCCTCGGCTGTGGACAGATTTCCAACAGTTTTTACAGTAAGTTCCGTATTACTTCCGGTTAATTTCCCCGAAGGTAATTCTACATTTTGTTTATTCAATGCATCTCTAACTTCTGAAACCGTGCAACCGTAAGACGCCAATTTTACAGGATCAATCCACAAACGCATCGCATATCTTTTTTGTCCCCAAATTTGAACACCACTTACACCAGGAATCGTTTCCAGTCGTTGGGAAATTACGTTTTCGGCATAATCACTTAATTCAAGTGCATTTCGAGTATCACTTTGAACTGTCATTGAAATAATCGCTTCACCATTGGCATCAGCCTTAGAGACTACTGGCGGTGCATCAATATCTTGAGGTAAACTTCGAACGGCTTGAGAAACTTTATCCCGTACATCATTAGCAGCTTCTTCAAGGTTTTTATTCAAATTAAATTCAACCGTAATATTGCTGCTTCCCTGAATACTAGATGAAGTTACATTTCGAATTCCATCAATGGAATTGATTGCTTTTTCCAGCGGTTCTGTTATTTGTGATTCAATGATATCAGCATTTGCACCGGCATAATTGGTACGGATGGAAACTTGTGCCGGATCAATCGACGGGAATTCACGAACGCCAAGAAAACTATAACCAATTATTCCAAATAACACGATGGATAAATTGATGACTATAGTAAATACGGGTCTTCTTATACTTGTAGTAGATAAACTCATTTTTTTTGAATTATGAATTATAAGTTATGAATTATGAGTTGCACTGTGTATACTCATAATTCATAACTTATAACTTTTAAAATTATTTAATTTTAACTTTTACAGGAGTTTCGTTTTTTAAAGACATTACGCCAGTTGTTATAACGGTATCACCAGCTTTTAAACCGGAAAGCACCAGAATTGTAGCGTCGGTTCGCGTGGCAGTTTCTACCATAATTTCTTTGGCCATTCCATTATCCGAAATAAAAATTTTCTTCCCATTTTGTACCGGAATAATTGCTTCAGTAGGAACTACGATAGCATCTTTAATAATGTCCAAAGCCAATTCAACATTGGCAAACGTACCCGGCAATAATTTTCCGTCTTTGTTTTCAGCAATGGCACGAACTTGCAATGTTCTGGTAGCTACTGCAACTTCTGGCTCGATTGCATATACTTTGGCAGTATGTTTTTCATCTGATCCAGCAACCGTAAAAGTTAAAACGGTATTTGTTTTTACCTGATTAGCATATTTTTCCGGAATCGAAAAAGTAATTTTTAATTTACCGGTATTCACTAATTTGGCAACTAAAATTGTTGGAGTAATATACGTTCCCGGTGAAATGGAACGCAATCCTATTTTCCCCGAAAATGGTGCTCTAACAGATGTTTTTGCAATTTGCGCTTTTATCAATTGACTTTGTGCTTGCGCCGATTTCAAATCAGCTCTTGCTATATCGTATTCTTCTTGACTTATGGCTTCTTTTTGCAGTAAAAGTTTTGCTCTTCTTTCGTTTTCCGATGCTAAACCTTCTTTTGTAGCAGTTTGTCTCAGTTGTGCTCTTAATTCTAAATCATTTACTTTAAAAAGTACTTGTCCTTTATTCACATTACTCCCTTCCTGAAAATAAATACCCTCAACGATACCGGAAACTTCACTACGAATCTCCACTTGTTCATTTGCTTCAATAGATCCTGAAAGCGACAGATTATTATCAAAAGTTTGTGGCTCAACAACAATTCCACTTACGTTCATGGTTTTATTCATGCCTTTATCTTTTGAATCTTCATTCTTTGCACTATTTGATGAAATTCGATAGGCTATAAAACCACCAATTCCAACTAACAATAAGGTGTAAACAAGGTATTTTATTTTCATATGTAGGGATATTTAATGAAATATGAGTAAAAGTAAAATTAGTGAATGTTTTTATTCGTGATTTAACAAATTTAGGTTTTAGAATTGGGAATTGTGATCTTGTTAATTTTTATTTAACGTTTGTACATACAAATATTAACACTTAGAAAATACAGTATTTACAAATGAATACAAACAATCACACCTTTTAAAGGTTAATGACTGCTAAAAAAGCAAATGGTTTAATCAAGAATTCAAAAAAATGACGTTTTTATGGAAATAAATTTAATAGCGTAATTTGAGACATATAAGAAATATAAGTTTTACTACTATTAAATGAGACATTTTTAAAAACAAAAAAATCAAATAAAGTGTTTATTACTAGGTTTTTAATGTGAATCTGCAGAGGCAAATAGTTGTTGACATTATAATGCTCCAATTTCTTAAATGAACTTATATTTCTTATATGCTTTAAAGAACGTAAGGTAAATATTGATTTAACTAATATAATTCCAAATGTTTTTCTTTTTGGTCATTTCGATAAAAACAGCTCTCAAAGCAGCATGTTCGGGTTTTTGCATTCCAGCATCTTCCTTAAGTAATTTCAAAGCATAATTTCTGGCTAAAGCCAAAGTATCTCTGTCCCGAACCAAATCGGCAATTTGAAGATTTAAAACCCCGCTTTGTTGGGTTCCCATTAAATCTCCGGGACCACGAAGCTTTAAGTCGACTTCGGCAATTTCGAAACCATCGTTCGTTTGTACCATAGTTTCCATTCGGGTTTTGCTGTCGGAACTCAATTTATGACTCGTCATCAGTATACAATAACTTTGCTCCGCACCACGACCCACGCGACCGCGAAGCTGATGCAGTTGCGACAATCCAAAACGTTCCGCACTTTCGATAATCATCACACTGGCGTTAGGAACATTCACGCCAACTTCAATTACGGTTGTGGCTACCATAATATTGGTTTTTCCTTCCGAAAAGCGTTTCATTTCGGCATCTTTATCCGCCGGCTTCATCTTTCCGTGTAGAATGGAAATCGAATATTGCGGCAATGGAAAATCTCGGGAAATACTTTCGTAACCGTCCATCAAATCCTTGAAATCCATTTTCTCCGATTCCTGAATCAGCGGATACACAATATAGATTTGCCTTCCCAAAGCGATTTCGTCCCGAAGGAATTTCCAAACCTTTAATCGGTTACTGTCAAAACGGTGTACGGTTTGAATCGGTTTTCGTCCCGGAGGTAATTCATCAATCACTGAAATGTCTAAATCGCCATACAAACTCATCGCCAAAGTTCGGGGAATAGGCGTGGCGGTCATCACCAAAACGTGTGGCGGAATTATTTCCCCTCCCTTGGAGGGGTCAGGGGTGGATTTTCGCCACAATTTAGAGCGTTGTTCTACGCCAAAACGGTGTTGTTCATCAATCACGGCTAAGCCCAAATTCTTAAATTTTACTTTGTCTTCCAGTAATGCATGCGTTCCGATAAGAATGTGTAACATACCGTTTTCCAGTTCTTCATGGATAATTCTGCGTTGCGCTATTTTGGTGGAACCCGTTAAGATTCTAATATTTATATTTAGAGTTTCTGCCAATTCAGATAAACCAATAAAATGCTGGTTTGCCAAGATTTCCGTGGGCGCCATCAAGCACGCTTGAAAACCATTATCAAGTGCCAAAAGCATGCTCATAAAAGCCACAATGGTTTTCCCGGAGCCTACGTCGCCTTGCAGCAAACGGTTCATTTGGGCGTTGCTGCCCATGTCAGTGCGTATTTCCTTGATGACTCTTTTTTGGGCATTCGTCAATTGAAAAGGCAAATGATTCTGATAAAAATCATTGAAATATTCGCCTACGGTTGTAAACGGGTGCCCTTTTATTTTATGTTTCCGAATCAGGTTCTTCGTGATTAATTGTAATTGGATAAAGAACAATTCCTCGAAGATTAATCGGAATTTGGCTTTCGCCAAAACTTCGGTGCTTTTTGGAAAATGAATGTTGAATAAAGCCGCTTTTTTAGGAATCAGTTTCAGTTCGTTGATTAAATAATCTGGTAAGGTTTCTGTGAACAATGCTTGAGTTTCCAGAAACAATTGTTGCATCAGTTTATTAATCACTCGGTTTGAAATCCCACGATTGGTCAAGGTTTCTGTCGAAGGATAAACGGGTTGCATAGCCGAACGCAGACTTTTTTCATGCTCGCTCATCAATTCAATTTCTGGATGTGCCATGTTGAAAGCGTTCCCAAAAGAAGTGCATTTCCCGAAAATTACACAGATTTCATTGAGCTTTAAACTTTCCCGAATCCATTTGTGACCTTGAAACCAAACGAGTTCCATTTGGCCCGTATCATCGACAAAAGTAGCGACCAATCGCTTTTGGTTTCTGCCAAATTCAACGGTTTTGATATTGATGATTTTACCGATAATCTGAACCTCGGCAATATTATTTTGAAGTTCGTTAATCTTGTAATATCGCGTTCGGTCAATGTATCTGTTTGGAAAAAAATTAACCAAATCCACGTACTTATAAATTCCCAATTCCTTACGCAACAATTCGCCCCGATTGGGACCAACGCCTTTGAGGTATTCGATGGGAGTTAGTAGGAGGTTTTGCATTTAGATTTTTTTGAACACAGATAAAACGGATTTGCAAAAGCAAAAACGCAGATTAAAACAGATTTTTAATTTGATGGAGCGAAGATAGTTTTTTGTTTGGAAATTTGGAAATGGGAATGCTTGGAAATCGAGTAGGAAAATTTGTATATTTGAAATTTGCATTGGGTTATTATACTTACAATAAAATTATGAAAAACGTTGAAATAACAGAAATAATACTGATGATAAATTAAATATTTATTTATCAACTTTATTGGCAAAATGCAAAGACATTGAGAAAGAAAATAATCTAATAGCTCTTATAATGCTAATTTTAATTTTACTTTTTTATATGGCGGACATTTCGCAAACAGAAAGTGTACAAATTGGTCCTTTATCTATTAAAGATATAAATTCTATAAAGGTTTTTATTCCGTTAGTCTTTGCTTTTTTGATATTTAGATATATTCTAATAAGTGCTCATAAAGCAGAATTGCATAAAATAATTAAAGTATTTACTAGAGATTTTTTCAACTTTAATGATTCAGCACAAGATGATCCTTTATATATGGACGATTTTACAAGAACAATTCTTCCCTTTTCTATTTATGGAGAACTTGGAAATTTAAGTTATAAAGGGAAATCAAAATTTGGATGTTTTGGAGCTATTCTAATTATTCCGATAAGTGGTCTTGTATTAGTTCCTTTTATTCTTGAGTTTATATGGATTAAGAAATTTATTATAGATTTTTCAACATTAAATTTCACACAAAAATCATCTGTTATTTTAAGCATTTGGATTTTAGCAATATCACTTTATTATTTTGTACATAATATGATTATTGCGGTTAAAGAAAATAACTAAATCTTGATTGATATACTTTTTTCTTGCTTCAAGTTATGTTTAACAATAAAAATTCCCTCTAAACCCAATACCTTTGCAAAAATAAAAAAGTTTAAATAATGACAACTCATCTCGCATTGCTTCGCGGCATTAATGTTTCCGGTCACAACATGATAAAAATGGAGGCGCTAAAAATAACTTTGGAAGCCATTGGTTTTCAAAATGTGCAAACGTATATTCAATCGGGAAATGTTTTTGTGGATACGGAGGAAGAAAGTCCTGCGAAAGTTGGTTTTCTAATCAAGCAGGAAATTTTTAAGGTTTTTGGTCATGAAGTGCCTATTGTGGTAATTGCCAAAGAAGACTTGGAAGCGTGTTTCAAGAATAATCCTTTTTTGAAGGAAAAAGACATTGATATCAAAAAATTATACGTGGCGTTTATTTCTACGACCTTGCAAAGTACCAGTATCAATGATTTGAAAATTAGTCAATTCAAGCCTGATGAAGCCAGTATTGATGCCAGTAGAATTTTTATTAAATACGCTGTTGGAGCTGGAAAAACTAGATTTGATCAAAAATACATCGAGAAAAAACTGAATGTTACCGCAACAATCCGCAATTGGAATACGGTGACACAGCTACTGAAACTCTACGAGGAAAGATAACATAATAAAGACTTTAATAAGTCTGTTTTAACCGCTAATTTGCTAATTATAAATGCTGTGATCCATTTAAAATTTGCGAATTAGCGGTATTTTTTTAGAGCCAAAACAAAGATGTTTCAGAATCTATTTTTAACTTTTTTCACTTTAGAAAAAAATAATTATAATTTGACGCAACCTTTTGTGTGATGTATCATCTACATAATAGCTGTAAAAACTGAAAAATGAAATATCTTACTATTCTGGTTGCTTTCTTTTCTATTTTTAATTCCTGCTCAAAAGACACTGTAGCAACTGACAGTGCTGATTATCAGGGAAAATGGACTTTGATTAAAATGTCTGGTTCTATGGTTGATTCAGAAACTACGGGTTCAGCTATGGAATGGCAAGAATTTTATTTGTTCAACTCTAACGGGACATTTACCAAATCCAGAGAACGAAATGGGATTAAAACAACAATTTCTGGAACCTACACGACTACAAATCATATAGAAGGATTTTATTTTGAATTAACATATCCTAATGATAGCGAGATTATAGGAAGCTGTTACGGAAATCAAAAAGAAGAACTTTATATTACAGAGAACAACACCTTGTCAAGTACTTGGAAAAACTGTGATGGTCCAGGATTAGAATACAAAAAGTAAATTATAGTGCCTGTTATTACATTTTTTATAAGATTTGGTTAGGGTTAATTTTAGAATTATGTAGCACTTTTTTAAATAGAGTACTCCGAAGTTGAAAACTTTTGTGTGCTCTTTTTCTATTTTTGATACTAAAATCCTAAACAATCCTATACAATGAAAAAATTGGATTATAAACACAAAATTATTTATATTTACTCCTAATTAATGATACCGAATTGTTGCGTATAGCATTTAAATCCCTAATCTATAAATAGATGACTTTTAAACTTTCTTTTATCCTCACAGTATTTTTTGTTTGTTTTTTGACTGCTCAAAATGGAAACCCAAACGATTATTTGTCGGCTCAATTTCATAAAGAACGAAGAGAAGCGTTACGGGCTAAAATGCCTAAGAATAGTGTGGCGGTATTTTTTGGTAATCCCATTCGGAACCGAGCGAATGATGTGGATTATGTGTACCATCAAGATCCTGATTTTTATTACTTGACAGGGTATAAAGAACCAAATTCTGTTCTGGTTATATTTTCTGATAATCAAACTAAAGACGGAAAATCATTTAATGAGCTGCTTTACGTTCAGGAAAAAAATCCTAGAGCGGAGCAATGGACCGGAATTCGTTTGGGAACGGAAGGCGCTAAAAAGGATTTAGGTTTTGAGCTTGCATTGAATGGAAAAGAGTTTCTCAACTCAGGGATAGATTATGCAAGTTTTAGCAATGTGCTGTTTAAGCAATTTGAAGAGGACACCCGAAATTCTAAAAATGAAAAAGCCGATTTATATAAATTAATTGGAGCTTTTAAATCCCAAATTGGTTACAACGAAAAATTGAAGACACAAACAGATTCAAATGTGCAAAATGAAATTAATCTTAAAAAAAGCATCACTTCAAAAAAGGTGACTATCGATACCAAATCAATTTTGACCTATATGGCCAGCTTACGTGAGATAAAATCCAAAGAAGAAATGGTTTTATTGACTAAAGCGGTTCGAATTTCGGCAATGGGGCAACGTGAAATCATGAAAGCGATGCATCCCGGAATGTCTGAAACTGAAATACAAGGTATTCATGAATTTGTTTATAAAAAGTACGGCAGTGAATATGAAGGTTATCCTTCAATAGTGGGTGCTGGGAACAACGGCTGCGTTTTGCATTATATTGAAAACAGCAAAATGAAAGTCGAAAATGATTTGGTTTTAATGGATTTAGGTGCTGAATATCATGGCTATACTGCCGATGTAACTCGGACTATTCCTGCTAATGGAAAATTTTCCCCAGAGCAAAAGTTAATCTATGATTTAGTATATGAAGCTCAAGAAGCGGGTATTGCCACTGCTAAAATAGGAAATGGCTTTGGTGCTCCGGATACTGCTGCACGAAAGGTTATCAGCGAAGGTTTGGTAAAACTGGGGATTACAAAAACGGAACAAGAATCCCGAAAATATTTTCCGCACGGAACTTCACATCATATCGGATTAGATGTTCATGATCCGGGTTTATACAACAATTTTGAAGCCGATATGGTTGTTACAGTAGAACCGGGAATTTATATTCCCAATGGGAGCGATTGTGATAAAAAATGGTGGGGAATTGCCGTACGAATTGAAGATGATATTTTAATAACGGCTAATGGTCCAGTAAATTTATCTGGAGAAGCACCAAGAAAATCAAATGAAATTGAAGCCCTTATGACTGAAAAAAGCGTTTTGGATGGTTTTACTTTACCAAAATTAGATTAGTTATCCATTACGATTTATAAAAAATAAAACTCCGTTGTCTTCTGGCTTCGGAGTTTTTCATTTACATTATTTGGTTACTAAATCACAATACCAAAATCCAAAATCAAAAGCATCAGAAGCGCTGGTGTCACAGGCGGTATCTGAAGAATCTTCATTTTCTGGTTTTTCGTATTTTCGGTACACGATTTCTCCAATTTCAAAATCAATTGGTTTCGAGAAAATTGGACCATCAAAAGTGAACGTATGGAATTCGCCGTTTTCGCCACAAACATCTACATTTTCTGGTAAATCATTAATGAAACTTTGATCGATAACACGACCCACGAAGCTTTTATCCAAAAATCGTTCGTTGACACAAACCACAATCGTTTTAAAACCTAAAATTAGGAATTCCTGAATAAGTTCCTGGGTTGGTATTTTCCAAAGCGGAAAAACACCTTCGAAACCTATTTCGGCTAATTTGTCTTCGCGGTATTTACGTAAATCTTCCAGAAAGATATCCCCAAAAATAGAATGGGTAACACCTGGTCTTTTAATTTGGACAATGTTTCCTCCATGACTTTTTCATAGACTTCCATCGTGGGCATTTCTGGAATTTGCATGATTTCAAGCGGCAAGCCAATCCTTTCGGCTTGTTGTTCTAATAATTCCACCCGTACGCCATGCATCGAAATACGCTGATACTGTTGGTTTACGCTGGTTAGCAAACAGGTAATTTCAATTTCGGGATTTTGTAAGGTTTTATATAAGGCAATCGCAGAATCTTTTCCGCTGCTCCAATTAAATAAGGCTTTCTTTTTCAATGTAATTTTCTTCTGATTTTCTGGAGGTAAACTTACAAAATTAGTCGGATTAGTTTGGGAAACCTTTGTAACTTTGGAAATCGCAGCATTAAATGCCATAATAATGAAATACCTATTCTTTTTTATTTCCACGTTCACATTTGCCCAACAAACCCAATTTGTTGATTTTAAATCGGTTCTGGGTAAAATTGCCATAAATCCAATTGAAAAGACTGTTTCAGGGGATATTGATTATGATTTTGACGTTTTAAAATCCATTGACACCATTAAAATTGATGCTCAAAACATGGAATTTTCTGATTTGAAATTGAACGGAAAACCGATTAATTATCTGAATACGCAGAAACAATTACAAATCATATTTCCGTTTACAAAAGGAAAAAATAACCTGACTTTTCATTATTCGGCAAAGCCAAAGCAAACTATGTATTTCGTTGGTTCAGAAGCAAATGATAACGTACAAATTTGGACGCAGGGACAAGGAAAATATACCAGTCATTGGTTCCCGAGTTTTGACGATGTCAATGAAAAAGTGGTTTTCAATTTAAATATTGTATTTAATAAAGACTATCAGGTAATTTCTAATGGAACTTTAAAATTTAAGTCAGGACTTGATGGACTTTCGGTTTGGCAATACCAAATGCAAAAACCAATGAGTTCTTATTTATTGATGCTTGCCATTGGTAAATTTGAAAAGCAAACACAAAAATCAAAATCTGGAATTCCTTTAGAAATGTATTTGGAACCAAAAGACGCAACTAAATTTGAACCAACGTATCGGAACTCAAAAAGGATGTTTGATTTTTTAGAAAAAGAAATAGGAGTGAAGTATCCTTGGGAAATATACAAACAAGCTCCCGTTCGGGATTTCTTGTATGCCGGTATGGAAAATACATCAGCAACGCTTTTCAATACGCGTTATGTGGTGGATTCTACAGGTTTTGAGGATAGAAGTTACACGAATGTCAATGCGCATGAATTAGCCCATCAGTGGTTTGGAAATTTAGTCACTGCCGAAAGCGGAAAACACCATTGGTTGCAGGAAGGTTTTGCGACTTATTATGCGTTGTTAGCCGAAAAGGAAATCTATGGTGAAGATTATTTTTATTCGAAATTATATGAATCGGGGCAACAACTGAAATTTGCTTCCCGAACGGATACTATTCCCGTTTTGAATGCCAAAGCCAGTTCGTTGACTTTTTATCAAAAAGGCGCTTGGGCACTTTTTGTTTTGCACGAAGAAATAGGCGATAAGGCGTTTAAAAAAGCGGTAAAAAACTATTTAAAAAAGCATGCGTTTCAAACGGTAAGTACACCCGATTTCTTTACTGAAATCAATAAAGTATCTGATTATGATTTGAATAGTTTTAGCAAAGTATGGCTTGAAACAACTGTTTTTAATACACAACAAGCCAATAGTTTATTACTTAAAAATAAATTAATTCAGATGTTGTTTGAAGTGGAGAAATTAAAGAATAAACCGTTGTCAGAGAAAGAAGTTTTTTTTGTGAAAACACTGCAATCTGATGTTTATTTTACGGTTAAAGAAGCAATCGTCAATCAATTGAAACCAGAAAAATTTGAAGACAAAGCCACACTTTTAAGATTGGCTTTGGAAACCAAAAACATACACGTTCGTCAAGCTGTTGCAGCATCACTAAATGAAATTCCCGAGAGTTTTAGAGTGCAATATAAAACTTTATTGGATGATAAATCGTATCAAACACAAGAAATAGCATTATATAATTTATGGAATAATTTTCCGGAGCAACGTATTCAATATTTAGATAAATCAAAAACTTGGATCGGTTTTAGTGATTATAATTTAAGAACGTTGTGGTTGACACTTGCTTTATCAACGTCAAATTATGCTATAGATAAAGTAGCATTGGTAAACGAATTAATAAATTATTCGTCAATTAATTACGAAGCGAATACAAGGCAAAATGCTTTGGAGAAATTGCTTGCTTTCAAAATAATAAATGATGTTGTTTTGGGGAATTTGGTAAATTCAACCACACATCACATGTGGCAATTCTCGAAATTCGGAAGGGATAACATTAGAAAATTATTGAAAAACCCGGAAATGAGAGTTTCTTTGGAAGGAATTTTGCTAAATTTAAATGAAGCTGAACAGTTTCAATTGAACCGATTATTAAAAGAATAGCAATTTATGTCAATTACAAACATAATTCATCTAGTCTTTTTTTAAACTTAAATGAACTTATATTCCTTACATGGTTAGTATTTATAGCCATGTAAGGAATACAAGTTTATTTAAGAAATTGTTTTATTATTAAATTTTGTTGGAGTAAAACAAAACGGATGGTATCAATATTCTACCACAATTGTCCCACTTCATTTTTAATATAAGCCAAGGCCGCATTACTTGGAGATTGTTTTTCCATCAAATCATTTAGAAGTACTTCACGCAATTTATCGGAGCTATCGACACGATCACTCCTATTTGCTTTTCGAATCATTTGAATAGTAGCATTTTTAGCAGTTACTATAATAGTCCAACATTCATCCGACATGTATATTTGTTGTGTCAAATTATGTTCGAATTCCTGTTCGATTTGTGCAATTATAAGATTTTCATAATCATTTTTATCCTGTGAAAGAGGAGCAATACGAATTAATAACTTAGTAGGATTGATACGTTCCATATACAATGCCATGCGTTCAAATGCTTGTAAACGCAAAGGTAAAGCGTTTTTTTGTGCTTCTTTGTGCAATAAATAACGGCGCCTTCCTTCTTCATTTTTAGTATGGAGATCAAAAAAATAATAGGCCACAACCCCTGTAACAACTGCTGGTAAAGTATAACTTAGTAATTCTATAATTGGTATTGATTCCATTTTTATTTTAAGATTTATAGAAGCAAAAATATACTTTTTTGATTATAAATCAACTTGATTTTATTAGCAATAAATCAATCCGAATAGTATTTTTACGATTTATTACCCAAAATGTTTAAATAGATTATTAGAATGGAAACGTACGTGTTGGTTTTACTTTGTTTAGCCGCTTTTGCCGCAGGATTTATAGATGCTATTGTTGGCGGCGGCGGACTGATACAAACACCTATGGGGTTAATTTTATTGCCTAATTTACCGGTTTCAACAGTAATAGGAACACTAAAAGTTCCTGCTTTTAGCGGAACTTCTTTTGCAGCCTATCAGTATCTCAAAAAGGTTGATATGAACTGGAAATTGCTAGGAATTATGATGCTTTTGGCTTTTCCTTCAGCATTTTTGGGTTCGACATTATTGACGTACGTGAGTAACGATTTCATGAAACCATTATTACTGGTTGTCTTATCATTTTTAGTTGTTTACACGTATGCCAAGAAAAATTTTGGACAGCATATTGAAAAGAATCACTCTCCTAAAACGCAAATCCTAAATGCCATTGGAATCAGTTTTATTGTTGGTATGTATGACGGATTTATAGGTCCAGGAACCGGAAGTTTTTTAGTAGTCGCTTTTATTGCTATCATGGGATTTGATTTTTTGCATGCTTCTGCAAATGCTAAAATGGTGAATCTGTCAACTAACTTTGGTTCTATTTGTCTCTTTATTTTAAAAGGCAAAATTATTTGGGCAATAGCAATACCAATGGCTGTAAGTAATGCTCTCGGCGGATGGATTGGAGCAAAATTAGCGATCAATAAAGGAAATAGTTTTATTCGGATTTTCTTTTTAGTTGTTGTAATCGGAACTTTAATCCGATTTGCCTACGATGTGTTTTTCAAATAATAAATACAGAATGTCTTATTAAAATTAATGGAATAATGAATTAGTCAATTGTTGTTTTTTGGTGCTTAAAACCTCATTCAAAATCGCTATTTTTGCATACAATAATATAAAAATTTCCATGCACAAATATATCGATCAACTTAATGAAGCCCAACGCGAACCCGTTCTCCAAAAAGACGGTCCTATGATAATTATTGCAGGTGCAGGTTCCGGTAAAACGCGGGTGTTGACTATTAGAATTGCTTATTTGATGAATCAGGGAGTCGATGCATTTAGCATTTTGTCGTTGACTTTTACCAACAAAGCAGCAAGAGAAATGAAAAAACGTATCTCAGATATTGTAGGTGCTGGCGAGGCTAAAAATCTTTGGATGGGAACCTTTCACTCGGTTTTTGCTCGAATTCTTCGTTCTGAAGCAGAACATTTAGGTTATCCTTCTAATTTCACCATATATGATTCCCAAGATTCACTTCGTGCCATTTCTGGAATAATTAAAGAAATGCAATTGGACAGAGATGTGTACAAGCCTAAACAGGTTTTAAGCAGGATTTCCAATTTCAAAAACAGTTTGATTACGGTAAAAGCCTATTTCAACGATCCTGATTTACAAGAAGCCGATGCGATGTCTAAAAAACCTCGAATGGGGGAAATTTATCAAAATTATGTAGACCGATGTTTCAAAGCTGGAGCCATGGATTTTGATGATTTGCTTTTAAAAACCAATGAATTATTAACTCGTTTTCCTGAAGTTTTAGCGAAATATCAAAACCGCTTCCGTTACATATTGGTGGATGAGTACCAAGATACGAATCACTCCCAATATTTGATTGTTAGAGCGTTGTCTGATAAGTTTCAGAATATCTGTGTGGTAGGTGATGATGCACAAAGTATTTATGCTTTTCGTGGGGCAAACATCAATAACATCCTGAATTTCCAGAAAGATTATGAAGGCGTTAAAACCTTTCGATTGGAACAGAATTACCGTTCGACAAAAAATATTGTGGAAGCGGCAAATACGATCATCGATAAAAATAAAGTCAAGCTTGATAAAATAGTTTGGACAGCCAATGATTTTGGTCCAAAAATAAAAGTGCATCGCAGTTTAACAGATAATGAGGAAGGCCGATTTGTAGCAAGTACCATTTGGGAGCAAAAAATGCAAAACCAGTTACCTAATGGTGCTTTTGCCATTTTGTATCGTACCAATGCACAATCTCGTGCTATGGAAGATGCGTTGAGAAAAAGAGATATTCCGTACCGAATTTATGGAGGACTGTCTTTTTATCAAAGAAAAGAAGTGAAGGATGTATTGTGTTATTTAAGATTAGTCATTAATCCAAAAGATGAGGAAGCACTAATACGAGTAATCAATTATCCGGCTCGTGGAATTGGGAATACTACTATCGAGAAATTAACCATTGCCGCCAATCATTATAAGCGTTCCATTTTTGAAGTAATGCAAAATATTGAGCGAATTGACTTAAAACTGAATTCGGGAACGAAACAAAAACTACTTGATTTTGTCACTATGATTCAAAGTTTTCAAGCCATAAATGAAAATCAGGATGCTTTTTATCTTGCAGATCATGTTGCCAAGAAAACGGGATTGGTTCAAGAATTAAAGAAAGATGCCACTCCGGAAGGAATGGCTAAAATCCAAAATATTGAAGAATTATTAAACGGTATCAAGGATTTCACCGAGGGGCAAAAAGAAGTTGATGGCGCCCGAGGTGCTTTATCTGAGTTTATGGAAGATGTGGCTTTGGCAACGGATTTAGATAAAGATACCAGTGATGAAGACCGCGTGGCATTAATGACGATTCACTTAGCTAAAGGATTGGAATTTCCTCATGTTTTCGTGGTGGGAATGGAAGAAGATTTGTTTCCGAGTGCGATGAGTATGAGTACGAGAAGTGAACTCGAGGAAGAACGTCGCTTATTTTATGTGGCTTTGACACGTGCAGAACATCAAGCCTATTTGACGTACGCACAATCCAGATATCGCTGGGGGAAATTAACGGATAGCGAACCTTCTCGTTTTATTGAAGAAATCGACAGTCAATATTTGGAATATTTGACACCGGCGGAATCCAATTATCGTTATAAACCTATGATTGACAGTGATATTTTTGGAGATGTGGATAAATCCAAATTACGTTTGGCAAAACCAATAGGGGGGACCCCACCAAAATCCATTACTGATAACGAACCTAAATCGGATATAAATATTCGGAAACTAAAACCAGTGTCTGCAGGTAATTCTTCGTCAGGAAGCGCCAATTTATTTGATAACAAACTGGTTGCAGGAAATGTGGTTATGCACGAGCGCTTTGGAAAAGGACAAGTTGTCAACTTAGAAGGAGTAGGAGCTGATAAAAAAGCCGAAATCAAATTTGAAGTGGGCGGAATTAAGAAATTATTATTGCGTTTTGCAAAATTGGATATTATAGGATAGTATTCAGTCGTCAGTTTTTCAGTATTCAGTGATAGTTGGAGTAAACTAAAACTAGATGTCTAAAAATTTAAATCAGGAAATCAAAAATCGTTAATCAAAAATCTTCAATCTCATGGCTCAATTTATAAAAATATACGAAGACAAACCAAACGAAGCGGCAATTGCGAAAGTCGTTAAGGTTTTAAAAGAAGGAGGTTTGGTAATTTATCCAACAGATACCGTTTACGGATTGGGATGTGATATTACCAATACCAAAGCACTTGAACGTATCGCCAAGATAAAAGGAATTAAGCTAGAGAAAGCTAATTTCTCTTTTGTTTGTCACGATTTGAGTAATTTGTCCGATTATGTGAAGCAAATTGATACAGCTACTTTTAAACTCTTAAAAAGAGCTCTGCCGGGGCCATATACTTTTATTTTACCGGGAAATAATAACTTGCCTAAAGAATTCAAAAAGAAAACGACAGTCGGAATTCGGGTTCCCGATAATGCGATTGCGCTAGAAATTGTTCGTCAATTAGGCAATCCGATTGTTTCTACTTCAATTCATGATGATGATGATGTCATTGAATATACGACTGATCCAGAACTCATTTTTGAGAAATGGCAAAACCTTGTTGATCTTGTTATCGATGGTGGTTATGGTGATAATATGGGGTCTACCATCATAGATTTGTCGGGTGATGAACCTATCGTAGTCAGAGAAGGAAAAGGAAGTTTAGATATTTTGTAGATTTCAGATTTCAGATTAATAATGTTAAACATCGTCCTAAAAAATTGTATAAAAAAAACGTCCCGATTGCTCGAGACGTTTTCTAATTATATGTAAACTGAACACTAATTACTGTTCACTGAATACTTTTTTATTTTTGTTGTTTTTTCATTTCTTTTTCAATCATTTCATAAAACTGATCGATCTTAGGCAATACAACGATACGAGTTCTTCTGTTGCGAGCTCTGTTTTCAGCTGAATCATTAGCAACTAAAGGAACATAAGAGCTTCTTCCTGCAGCAATTAATTGTTCAGGTTTAACACCTAATTGATTCGTCAATACACGAATTATTGAAGTAGAACGTTTCACACTTAAATCCCAGTTGTCAAGTAATATACCCGAACCATTATAAGGAACGCTATCGGTATGACCTTCAACCATACATTCAAAATCCGGTTTGTCATTTACCACTTTAGCTACTTTAGCTAAAACACTTTTTGCTCTGTCTGTTACATCATAACTTCCAGTTTTAAACAATAATTTGTCAGCAATAGATATAAATACAACTCCTTTTTCAACATTTATTTCAATATCTGGATCAGAAATTCCTACAGCGCTTTTCAAACTAGTAACTACAGCAAGGGTAACGCTGTCTTTTTTAGTTAAAGCATCTTGCATTCTGCTGATTTTTAAATCTTTTTCTTTGATAGATTCTAAAGCTTTCTCAATATTTTCAGCACCTTTTGTAGACAAGATAGTCATGTCTTTTGAAACACTTATTAAACCTTGATTTTGTTCTTTCAAAGTTGCAGCAGTTGCAGCAAGTCCAGCTTTTTCTTCCAAGCAAGAATTTAGTTTAACGGTGCAGCTATTTAATAAATCTTGGGTTTCTTTATTTCGAGCTTCTAAATCGGTGTATTTCTTTTTAGAAACACAAGATGTCAAAAGGGCCAATACGGATAAGGCAATTACAATTTTTTTCATAAAATGTTTAATTTAATTAGACGTTAATTACAAATTTAGTTTTTTAATATTTATTCCACTGCCAAATATATCACTAAATACTTTGACTTTTTTGATGAAGTATAAATAAACGA
Source organism: Flavobacterium melibiosi (assembly GCF_048158545.1). Classification (NCBI taxonomy): domain Bacteria; kingdom Pseudomonadati; phylum Bacteroidota; class Flavobacteriia; order Flavobacteriales; family Flavobacteriaceae; genus Flavobacterium; species Flavobacterium melibiosi. Next base: position 56,431 of record NZ_JBLNKU010000013.1, read on the forward strand.
TGCTTTTTTCATTATAGTATTTTTCCGATTGAAATTTGTACCTTTTTTTATAATGAACGGAAAAAAGGCTGTAAAAAGAACCATGTGCTTTTATTATCGCTAAAAAGTGGTTGAATTTTCCTTTCAAAAGAAATTGCAATCCTGCAATTGCATCCAAAACCATTCTGCAAAATAGAATCCAATATAATTTATCTTTGGGTAAATTTTTGGTAAGCATTAACAATGAATTTCTAAAATTTAAATAGGTTTTCTTTGGATTTCCTTGTTGTAAAGTGGCTCCGCCTACGTGATAAACAACTGATTCTGAAGTGTATTTTATCTTATATCCTTTATTAAAAGCACGCCAGCATAAATCAATTTCCTCCTGATGAGCAAAAAAATCGGCATCAAAACCTTTCAGTTCCTTATAAACAGAACTTCTAATGAAAAAACAAGCTCCAGAAGCCCAGAATATTTCACAGTTATTATCGTATTGTCCATTATCTTTTTCTAAAGTATCAAAAATGCGCCCTCGACAATAAGGATAACCATATTCATCTATAAAACCTCCTGCAGCACCGGCATATTCAAAGTATTCTTTACGCTTAAAATCTAATATTTTAGGTTGGATAATGGCTGTTTCAGGTTGGTTTTCGAAAGCTTTAAGGATAGGCTGCAGCCAATTTTCGGTAACTTCAATGTCGGAATTGACTAAAGCGTAAATTTCGGCATCAATGTGTTTTAATGCTTCATTATAACCGCCGGCAAAACCTAAATTACTATCATTTTTTACAATTTTGATAGAAGGGAAATTAGCCAATACAAATGAAATGGAATCATCTGTTGAAGCATTATCGGCAATATACACAGTAGCTTCGGGTGAATATTGCAGAACCGAAGGTAAAAATTGTTCTAATAATTGTACTCCGTTCCAATTGAGTATGACAACAGCTATTTTCATTTAGGTTATTTGATTATTGGATTTCATACATTGGTAATTCGGGTAAAAACTGATATTTCTCATTTTCAAAATCCATTTGACAAAAGTAATGATTCAATCCATTGGTCACCATCAAAAATTGGGCTTTCATCGTCATATTATAACGGGCAATTTGGTCGAAAGTCGCTTGTGCAATTTTTATTTCGGGTGCTTTGCATTCGATTAAAATGAAAATTGAGCCATCAGGGTTGAAAACGACAACATCATATCTTTTGCGCAAGCCATTGATTTTTAAAACTTTCTCTACATTTATCAATGATTTAGGATATTTTTTTTCTTCCAATAAAAACTGAACTACATGCTGACGAACCCATTCTTCAGGAGTAAGAATGATAAATTTTTTCCTGATTTCATCAAAAATGGAGACTTTATTTTCGCTATTTTTGAAACGAAAATTATAAAGTTGAAAATTGAGTTTTTGCATGAAGCAAAAGTATTAAATAAGTTTAAAATTTAAAGTTTAAAGTTTCATTCGAAGCAACAAACTTTAAACTTCAAACTTTAAAGACAAAGAAATGGACGAGGTTATAAAAATTGTAAATGATATAAAAAGCGGCAACATCAAACCAATCTATTTTTTGATGGGAGAAGAGCCTTATTATATTGACAAACTTTCGGATTATATCGAAGAAAAAATCTTATCCGAAGAGGAAAAAGGTTTTAATCAAACCGTTTTATATGGAAGAGATGTTTCAATAGAAGATATTATTTCGACCGCCAAGCGTTATCCAATGATGGCGGAGCGTCAGGTTGTGATTGTAAAAGAAGCACAGGATTTAATTCGGACGATTGATAAATTGGAAAGTTATGCTGAAAACCCGATGCCTTCAACCGTTTTGGTTTTTTGTTACAAATATAAAACTTTGGATAAGCGTAAAAAATTGACAAAACTATTAGCGAAACATGGTGTCGTTTATGAGAGTAAAAAATTGTACGAAAACCAAGTAGGCGAGTGGATTAAACGCGTTTTAGCAGGAAAAAAATATTCGATTGAACCTAAAGCAAATGCCATGCTAGTGGAATTTCTTGGAACGGATTTAAGTAAAATAAACAATGAACTGGAAAAACTACAAATTATCCTGCCTGTTGGAAGTACCATAACTCCTAAACATATCGAGGAAAATATTGGTTTCAGTAAAGATTTTAATGTATTTGAATTACGAAAAGCACTAGGAGAACGGAACCAGTTAAAAGCCTATACGATTGCCGAAAATTTTGCCCAAAATCCAAAAGACAATCCTATGGTGGTGACAACGAGTTTGGTGTTTGGCTTTTTTATTCAATTGTTGAAATACCATGGATTGAAAGACAGAAATCCTAAAAATGTGGCTGCGGTATTAGGTGTAAATCCGTTCTTTTTGAAAGAATATGATGTGGCTTTGAAGAATTATCCCATGAAAAAAGTAAGTCAAATTATTGGGGCTTTAAGAGATATTGATGTAAAAAGTAAAGGTGTTGGCGCTAATGCGTTGTCACAATCTGATTTATTAAGAGAAATGCTCTATAAAATATTTAATTAGCGACTAAAATTACCGATATTTGCACTCCGAAACTTCGGGATAAATATAATATACCTAAATATGGGAATGAATAAAAATACTATCTTAGGTTGGGCTACTTTAATAATGATTATAATGGGTTTGCTCTTAATAGGATTAGGAGCTTTCCGATATGATGACGTAGCTGGTTGGGGATTTGCAGCCGTAGGTGTTGGTTTTTTGGCTAATGCATGGGTTTTTAGTTCGCTTAAAGGCAGACTTTAATAGTTATTTTAAATGTTGAATTTTAAATTTTAAATTAAAAAAAATGGCAGACGATAAAAAAGTAATATTCTCAATGTCAAAATTGAGTAAAACCTATCAAGGAGCAGATAAACCAGTACTTAAAAATATCTATTTGAGTTTCTTTTACGGGGCTAAGATTGGTATTTTGGGTTTAAATGGTTCCGGAAAATCTTCCTTATTAAAAATTATTGCTGGTGTTGATAAAAACTATCAAGGTGATGTAGTTTTTGCACCGGGCTATACAGTTGGTTATTTAGAACAAGAACCTATTTTAGATGATAGTAAAACGGTTATTGAAATTGTAAGAGAAGGTGTTGCAGAAACGATGGCTGTTCTAGAAGAATTCAATAAAATCAATGATAGTTTTGGTTTGCCGGAAGTATATGAAAATGCGGATAAAATGGAGCAATTGATGGATCGTCAAGCGCTTTTGCAAGATAAAATTGATGCATTGGGAGCTTGGGAAATCGATACTAAATTAGAAATTGCCATGGATGCTTTACGTACTCCGGAAGGTGATACGCCAATTAAGAATTTATCTGGTGGAGAGCGTCGTCGTGTAGCTTTATGTCGTTTGTTGTTACAACAACCAGACGTGTTACTTCTGGATGAGCCTACGAATCACTTGGATGCGGAAAGTGTACTTTGGCTAGAACAACATTTAGCACAATATGCCGGAACTGTAATTGCAGTAACGCACGATAGATACTTTTTGGATAATGTTGCCGGTTGGATTTTGGAATTAGATAGAGGTGAGGGAATTCCTTGGAAAGGGAATTATTCTTCTTGGTTAGACCAAAAATCAAGTCGTATGGCACTGGAAGAAAAAGTAGCTTCTAAACGCAGAAAAAATTTAGAACGTGAGTTGGACTGGGTCCGTCAAGGAGCCAAAGGCCGTCAAACGAAACAAAAAGCGCGTTTGCAGAATTACGATAAATTATTGAATGAAGACCAAAAACAATTGGATGAAAATCTGGAAATTTATATTCCAAATGGTCCACGTTTAGGAACTAATGTAATTGAAGCCAAAAATGTCGCTAAAGCATTTGGAGATAAATTGCTATATGATAATTTAAATTTCACGTTGCCACAAGCAGGAATTGTTGGGATTATTGGACCAAATGGTGCTGGTAAATCAACAATTTTCAAAATGATTATGGGCGAAGAAAAGCCTGATGCAGGAGAATTTTTAATTGGGGATACTGTAAAAATCGCTTATGTAGATCAAGCGCACTCTAATATAAATCCTGATAAATCGATTTGGGAAAACTTCGCTGACGGTCAGGAATTGATTATGATGGGTGGAAAGCAAGTTAATTCAAGAGCTTATTTGTCACGATTTAATTTTGGCGGTGGAGAACAAAACAAAAAGGTTTCCATGCTTTCCGGAGGAGAACGTAACCGTTTGCACCTTGCGATGACTTTGAAAGAAGAAGGAAACGTATTGTTATTGGATGAGCCTACGAATGATTTGGATATTAACACGCTTCGTGCATTAGAAGAAGGTTTAGAGAATTTTGCCGGTTGTGCAGTAGTAATTTCTCACGACAGATGGTTTTTGGACAGAATTTGTACACACATTCTAGCTTTCGAAGGAAACTCTGAAGTATATTATTTTGAAGGTGGTTTCTCTGATTATGAAGAGAATAAGAAAAAACGTTTGGGTGGTGATTTAACTCCGAAACGATTGAAATACAGAAAATTAATCAGAAGTTAATACCTTTCGAATATCGTTAATATCATCAAGAGGATGTCCCATAAAGGCATCCTCTTTTTTGTGCTATTATTTCTTTTTATCAGAATTCATCATAATTAAAACAGCGGCAACTAATCCTATTATTACCAAACCGAATACGACAATCATTATAAATGAACCGTTATCCCAAGAAAAAAGTGATGTGTCTTTCATAATTTAAATTTTAAGATTGGTCAAATATAGGATTACTGTTAAAAGTAATGCATGATAATTATCATAATTAATAATTTTATTCTAAAAACTTAGCTTGTAACTCTTTTGTAGGAATCATACAGCTTTGCTTTTTTCCATACCATTTGTAGCGGTTTTTAGCAATATAATCGTAAATGTAATTATTGAATGTAGTTGGTAATATTGAAAATAAAGTTCCTAAATAAAATATTCCATTTAAATCTTTTGCAATTTCCAAAATGGCCTCTGATTTGTAATAATACGCAAAACCTGGCTGATACAGAATAATACTATCCGTTTTTTTTGTGTCAATTCCTAAGTGCTTGATGGTTTTTTGACCTAAATCAGATTGTAAGGCAACAAACCTGAAAACATCTTTTGTATCATGTTTAATGATCATTTGAACGGCTGTATCGCAAAGATTGCAAATGCCATCAAAGAGGATAATTTTTTTATCTTTAGGTAAGTTTTCCATTTTTTTGTCATTACGAGGAACGAAGCAATCGCATTTCGTATATCGTTTCAATTAATCATTAAATTTAGTTTGTAAATCTCTATTTCATTAAGTTTACTCTTGTTAGTGGGTTTGCTTCGTTCCTCGCAATGACTTACAGCAACTGAATACTGTAAACGGAACTTCCTTACTTTTTCCCTGCTTCAACGAATTCCAGTGCTTCAAGGCTTACTTTCGAAGTAAATACGCCATAATTCACTACCGCTTTGTTCTTTTCAATCTTATCAATACTTCCTACTGATTTTCCGTCCAGCATTCGGACACGATCACCCACTTTAAGAATGGCTTTTGGTTTTACAACTACGGGTTTTAGTTTTTTTTCTTTCTTTTCCTGGCGAATTTCTTCTACATGAACGGTGATTTCTTCAATAACTTCTTTTTTCTTCTCAATAATAGCTTTGGCCTCTTTTGGAGTGGCTTTCTTACGTTTTGAATTTTCAATTTCAATAATTTTTAAAAACTCCCCAATTAGGTCTTTTTTATTTTTGTTATTAAAATATTTCTCGGCTATATCTTCAATTTTTTGACCAATGTAAATCGTTTTCTGATTACTATCATATAATTCCTGATAGCTTTCCAGTTTTTGTTTGATTTTCACATTGATGTTTTCCATTTTCTTGCCTTCTTCACGCACTTTTGTTTCCTCTTCTTTGAGCGTTTGTGAGGTTTTTTCCATTTTCGAACGCTCTTTCTGAAGGGTAGCAATCGTTTTATCGAAACGCACTTTTCCAACTTCAATTTTCTTTTTGGCGCGATTAATTAAACTAAATGGAATTCCGTTTTTCAAAGCGACTTCAAATGTAAAAGAACTTCCTGCTTGTCCTAAAACCAATTTGTATAAAGGTTCTAATGTTTTTTCGTCAAAAAGCATATTGGCATTCGTTGCATAAGGCAATTCATTAGTCAGAATTTTTAAATTCGAATAATGCGTTGTGATGATCCCAAAAGCCTCCCGATGATAAAACTCTTCTAAGAAAATTTCGGCCAATGCGCCACCCAATTCAGGATCAGAACCGGTACCAAATTCATCAATCAGGAACATGGTTTTTTTATTGCACTTCTTTAGAAAGTAGTTCATGTTCTTTAATCGGTAACTATAGGTACTTAGATGATTTTCAATAGATTGATTATCTCCAATATCCGTTAATATGCGATCAAATAAAAATGTTTCACTGCGCTCGTGCACCGGAATCAACATTCCGGATTGTAACATCAATTGGAGTAATCCAACCGTTTTTAACGATATGGTTTTTCCTCCTGCATTTGGGCCTGAAATAACAATGATTCTGCTTTCCTGATTTAATTCAATAGTTTGCGGATGCGTAATTTCGTTTTTCTGCTTGTTATTCAAATACAAAATAGGATGGTAGGCGTCTCTAAAATAGAGTCGGCGATCCTCTGTAATTATTGGTAATATTCCGTTTATTTTGTTTGCATATTTTGCCTTGGCAGCAATCACATCAATATCACTTAAGAAATCCTGGTACTGAATAAGCAACGGTAAAAAAGGACGAATTTTATTCGATAACTGCTTTAGTATTCGGGTGATTTCCTCTTTTTCCTCGTATTCTAAATTGCTTAGTTCACGGGAATATTTGAGTGTCGTTTCAGGTTCGATATACGCAATGCTTCCCGTTTTTGAACTGCCCAGAATTGACCCTTTTACTTTACGGCGATACATGGCAAGAACGGCTAATACTCGTCTGTTTTGAACGAAACTTTCTTTAATGTCATCTAAATAACCTAAGGCATTGTATTGCGTTAACGCTGTTCCAAAACTTTGGTTGACTTTCCCCCGAACTACATTCATATTTCGACGAATATCCAATAAATCAGGTGAGGCATTGTCTTTTATTTCGCCATATTTGTCGACTACTTCGTCGACCATAGTGATGATATCTTTGGTCAATTCGACTTGTAAAGCCCTTGTGTTTAAGTTGGGATAATAATCTTCAAATTTTTTCAGGAAATTCAACAGGAAATTCGCAGTTGATGAAATGGTGGCAATTTTTCTAAAACTACCCACTTCAAGAAAGCTGTCTTCTATGGCAAGAAATTTAATTTCATGCGTTATGGCATCAAAACCATGATTGGGAATGGCATTATTATTCTGGAAAGAGGAAACATATTCAGATGTTTGCATTAATGCTTGCATCAAGGTTTCTTTGTCTTTAAAAGGAGTGATTTCTAATGCTTTTTGTTTTCCAATATCAGTATTACAAATCGTCGAAATAGTATCGAGGACGGTTGGGAATTGTAAATCTTGTAATGTTTTTTCGGTGATGGATATCATTTTATAAGCTAAGTTGTAAAGTTTCAAAGTTACAAAGATTCAAAGTGAAATGCATTAATTTTTTAGCCGACTTTGCGAAAAACTTTGCGAACTTTACGGCAAAATAATTTACATGCAAATCAATCTCAATCCTTCTTGGCAATCCATTTTATCAAACGAAATTCAGAAACCTTATTTTCAGGATTTAATTGAAACTGTTGCCGAAGAATATAATATTCATACTTGCTATCCTCCAAAAGAATTAATATTCGCTGCTTTCAACTATTGCAGTTTCAAAGATATAAAAGTGGTTATTATTGGCCAGGATCCATATCACGGAAAAGGGGAGGCCGATGGTTTGTGTTTCTCCGTTAATGATGGTGTCAGAATTCCGCCTTCTTTGCGCAATATTTTTCGCGAAATGAGTGATGATTTAGGAACTATTTTTATGCCCACTTCCGGCAATCTGGAAGCTTGGGCGAAGCAGGGCGTTTTGCTTTTGAATGCTTCGCTGACTGTGAGAGAAGATAATCCAAATAGCCATAAGCATTTAAAATGGAACGTTTTTACGGATGCTGTAATCCAGAAAATTTCGAAAGAAAAAGAGCATGTGGTGTTTTTACTTTGGGGGAATTTTGCCCATAAAAAAGGACTCAAAATTGATCGAAACAAACATTTGGTATTAGAATCCGGACATCCATCGCCAATGAGTGCGAATCAGGGAAAATGGTTTGGGAATAAGCACTTTAGTAAAACAAACGACTATTTGAAACAAAATAGAATAAAATTAATTAACTGGATTTCAGTAGATTAATTATTTTGTTTAAAGATGTAAATACTTGTTTTACATTGCTCCCGCGTGAGTGATGGTAGTGGAGCTCTTTTTTTTGAGAGGCGTTTCAGCCTCTCAAAAAAAAGCGGGAACGTACAGCACGACCCGAAGTTGCGAGGAGGAACGACGAAGCAATCTGTAGGGTCACGCCCAAATTGAAATCGTGTTTTTTTGTAGAATTAAGTCCTAAATAACAATAATTAAAGCGTCTATTTCTTAATTATTTCTTCCAAAGTAGCTTTACCTTCTTCGTTTTTTATTTTTAGGATAATTTCTTGGCCTTTCAAGGTTTTGCCTTCAATCACGTATACTTTACCTTTACGAAATTCGGTATTGCTTTTGTCAAAGTCAACATCGCCATATTTCAATGTATTTTTTATGTCAATGGTATCAATCCATTTTTCGGCTAATATTTGGGAAGCTTTTTCAGAATAATTAAAGGGTTTGTTTCTTAAGTCATTCAATACTCTGGCATTTGGAAAATAATTGCAACGCGTATCTTTACCGGTAAAAATTGCGGCTACAACAAACAATCCTAATATTAATCCGACAAGATAATAAGCAAAACGATGTACAAACTTCATGTTTTAAATTTTTGGCAAAGGTAAAAGAAAGTTTGCTTAAAAAACAATTAAATTGATATCGTTATCAGGAATATCAAACCAATCTCCAATTGCTTTATTGGTAAGGATTCCATGATAGAGATAAACTCCATTTTTCAATCCTTTATTACATCTTAAAGCACTTTCAATTCCACCATCTTCAGCAATTTGCAATAAATAGGGAGTGATGATATTGCTTATGGATAACGAAGCTGTTTTTGAATACCGGGAAGGAATATTGGGTACGCAGTAATGCAAAACATTATTCTTTATAAAAGTGGGCTTTTCATGTGAAGTCACTTCCGAAGTCTCAAAACAACCTCCTGTATCAATGCTTACATCGACAATGACAGCTCCCTTTTTCATGTATTCAACCATAGTTTCAGTAACTACAACTGGGCAACGTTCCTGGCCTCTCATAGCGCCAATGGCAACATCACATCGTCTTAATGCTTTCAATAAAGATTTGGGTTGTATTGTGGAAGTAAAAACACGCTGATTCAGATTGTTTTGCAGTCGGCGGAGTTTGGTGATCGAATTATCAAATACTTTAACCGTTGCGCCCAGACCAATAGCGGTTCTGGCAGCAAATTCTCCAACGGTTCCTGCACCCAAAATAACAACTTCAGTAGGAGGAACACCGGTAATATTTCCGAATAATAATCCTTTTCCAAATTCATTGGTAATCATTAATTCGGCTGCAATTAAAATCGAGGCGGTTCCTGCAATTTCGCTCAAAGATTTCACTGCCGGATACGTGCCGTCTTCATCTTTTATATATTCAAATGCAAGTGCTGTGATTTTCTTTTTGGTCAAAGCCTCAAAATAGGTTTTCTTTCTGGTTTTCAATTGAATGGCTGATATCAGAATCGTTTCCCGATTCATCATTTCAATTTCGGCTAGGGTAGCGGGCTCCACTTTTAGTATCATGGGACAACTAAATACCTTTTTAGTATCATTAGTGATTTCGGCTCCCGCTTCAAAATATTCTTTGTCCGTATAACTGGAACTTTCACCTGCACCCGCCTCAATCATTACCCGATGACCATGATAAGTTAATGTATTTACAGCATCAGGTGTCAGGCAAATACGGCGTTCTTGATAACTGGTTTCCTTTGGAATACCAATAAAAAGTTCACTTTTTCGTCTTCGTATCTCGAGTTTTTCTTCTTGAGGTAATAACTGCTGTTTAGTAAAAGGTGTTATCGTTATTGGCATTAGTGCTGTAAAATTTAGGGTACAATTTACGGAAAAAGTTTTAGAAAAAGACTATTGAAGTGCTGGAAAATGTGTCGACGCTAAAATTTAAAATTAACTGATGATTCTTTCCATTTTTATATCGGCTCTTTCGTAAATGCCGTCTTCTAAAACTATTTCTACAAAACCAAATTTTTCATACAAATGGATTGCAGGCAGTAATTTTCTGTTCGAATATAAAATAAGCTTTTTAATTCCTTTATCTTCAGCGATATCTATACAGTGAACCATCATTTTTTTTCCTATTCCCAATCCTTGAACCCCATCTTTGACTGCCATTTTGCTCAATTCAAATGTGGTGTCATCGATTTTTATCAAAGAAACCGTGCCGATGATTTCGTCATTATATTTCGCATAAAAAATCATTCCGCCTTTGTCAATGATTTCGCCTTGTGGGTTTGATAATACGATTTCGTCTTTGGGTTCCACCTTGAAATATTTCTTGAGCCATTCTATATTCAAGATTTTTATAGGCTCCGTTAAAGCTGTGGTAAAAGGAATAATTTCTACTGTATTTTCTAAACTCATACGTAATTGTTTTATCTTAATTCTAAAGAACGTTTTCCATCAGCAAGCAAGGTGATTGTAATTACAGAATGTGCATCGGGAATCAAATTTGGAATCTTCTCCGCCCATTCTATAAAACACCAATTACCGGAATACAAATAATCATCAACGCCCATATCCAATGCTTCCTCTTCTTTGTTCAATCTATAGAAATCAAAATGATAAACAATTTGATTATCAATATTTTGATATTCATTAACTAAAGAAAAAGTTGGACTACTTGTTGCACCTATGACACCAAGGTTTTTACACAATTGTTTGATTAATGTCGTTTTCCCAACGCCCATTTCTCCATGAAAAAGAATTACTTTATTGGGGTTTTCGGCTATGATTTTTTGCGCAACTTCCTCGAGTTGATCTAAAGAAAAAATAACATTCATAATTTAAGTGTTCAGTGTTCAGTAATTAGTTTTCAGTGCATTTGTTTTTCTGCAAACTGACTACTTTTCTATTTTGGGTTAAAAACTAAAAAAGGAATAATCATTTCTTCCAATGAAATTCCACCGTGCTGATACGTATTTTTATAATAACTCACATAATGATTGTAGTTGTTGACGTATGCCAAAAACAAATCATTTTTTGCAAAAATATAAGAACTACTCATATTTATGGTTGGTAAACCAATATTTTTTGGTTCTTTCACGGCATAAACATCTTTGTGCTCGTACGTCAGACTGCGTCCTGTTTTGTAACGCAAATTCAAGCTGGTATTTTTATCACCTACTACTTTCGATGGATTTTTCACATTTATTGTTCCGTGATCTGTGGTCAAAATCAATTTGAAACCCATTTTTTGAGCCTGTTGAATGATTTCCAAAAGTGGGGAATTCTTAAACCAACTCAGTGTCAGCGAGCGATACGCTTTATCATCAGAGGCCAATTCTTTCACCACATCCATTTCAGTTTTGGCATGGGAAAGCATATCCACAAAGTTGTAAACAACTGTCACTAAATCATTATCTTTTAATGCTTTAAAACCTTCTGCTAATTTTTTTCCGCCCGCAAGACTTGTTATTTTAAAATAGTCTTCCTTGATATTCAAGCCCAAACGTTTCAATTGTGCCGTTAAAAACTCCGCTTCAAAAAGGTTTTTTCCACCTTCTTCTGGGTCGTTTTTCCAATATTGCGGAAACTGTTTTTCCATTTCCAGCGGTGTCAAACCAGAGAAAATAGCATTTCTCGCATATTGCGTCGCCGTAGGAAGAATAGAGTAGTAGGGCACTTCTTTTTCCAGTTTATAGTAATTTCCCACCACACTTTCAAAGGCTTTCCATTGGTCGTAACGCAGGTTGTCAATTACTACAAATAAAATAGGTTTGTCTTTTTTCTTAAGTTCAGGAAGCACTAATTCTTTGAATAAAGTGTGTGATTGAACCGGTTTATCCGCTTTTGGTTCAAACCAATCTTCGTAATTGCGCTCAATGAATTTTCCAAATTGTGAATTGGCTTCTGTTTTTTGGGATTCCAAAATTTCAACCATGCTCTGATCGTCGATATTCTCCAATTCCAGTTCCCAGAAAATCAATTTTTTATACAACTCAATCCAGTCTTCATAGGAATTCACCATCGCCATTTCCATTGTGATTTTTCTGAATTCCTTCTGATAATCCAGCGTTGTTTTTTGCGAAATCAATCGGGAATGATCCAAATTTTTCTTCAAACTCAACAAAATCTGGTTTGGATTCACGGGTTTGATTAAATAATCGGCAATTTTAGAACCTATGGCTTCCTCCATGATGTATTCTTCCTCGCTTTTGGTAATCATAATCATGGGAACCGAAGATTTTTTCTCTTTCATCTCCGAAAGCGTTTCCAAGCCGCTCATTCCGGGCATATTTTCATCTAGAAAAACAATATCAAAATTGTTGTCCTCAAAAATATCAACCGCATCACGACCGTTATTACAAGTAGTAACTTCGTAATTTTTCTTTTCCAGAAATAAGATATGTGGTTTCAAAAGGTCTATTTCATCATCCACCCAAAGTATTTTTATTTTATCCATAAGTCGTATTAACAAGTGTTCAAAAGTAGTAATTGAAAGTGCCAATTTACTGTTTTTTACAACGGTTAGTTGCTAATATTATGATAATTTTTCGTGCAATAGTGGGGAATATTGCTAAACAAAGATAAGAATTTTTTGTTCTAAAATTGTTTCTGGGCGTGCCCCATTCTCCGTAAACTACGTCTGGGTCGGGCTGTGTGCTGTATCTTTCCTTTTTAAAGAAAAAAGGAAAGGATGTCCCTTCCATCCCTCACGTACTTGCGAGGATGATTGGGGTTTAGTACTGCTTTTGGGTAAGAAAAATTCTCAGAAAACAGAATAAGATTGCTTTACTTGTAATGAATTTATTATACATTTGGAATTGCAATAATCTGATATTTGTCAGACCAAGCCAGCCAAATTTGGGTCGATTGGGATGATTTTTTAGAGCTATTATGAGTTGGCAGATATTGTCCCAGAACTAAAAACAAAAGAAATAATAAAACCTAAAATGAAAAAATTAACTTTACTTATTGGAATATCATTAATTGTAACATCTTGCGTAACAAACAAATATATTAGTAAAAACGTAAAAGCCACTGAAATTACTGAAATTAAATATTTTGCTCCATTATCATATGTGAGTTTAATTGAAAAAGGAAACAAAAGTGTATTAAATGATTCTTTGTCTTCTATTTCAAAAGTTCTTTTAGATTCAGTTATTAGAAATAATAACAATTTTAGAATTGAAAAAAGAATTGACGTAAATGGAATAAAAAACAATATAAAAGTAAATAATGAATTAAGCTTTCTAATTCAAACTATAATGAATAATAGAAAACTTGAAGGAGTAAAATTAACTCCAACAATTGATTCAATAATGAAATCTAACAAGCAACGTTTTGCTATGGCTTCAGTTACGACTGGATTTGGAAGAAAGAAAGGGAATTATGGGAACCAAGTTGCTAAAGGAATTGGAGTTGGCATTTTAACTCTTGGAATGTATGCACCTGTGCCAATTAAATCTAGTTTTTCACTATTTACAATTATATTAGATTCTGAACGAAATGAAGTTGTCTATTATTGTAAAACATTACCAATTGAAAAATCACCAACGGATTTAATGACAATTGAAAAACAATATCGAACATTATACGAAGGATATATTTATGAATAAAATAACATCTGCCTACACACGTTTGTAGTAATGGCTTGGGTTTGGTTTTTTCTTGCAAAAAAACGCAGACAACCTTAAATTTGGTTTTATATCTGTAAAGTTTAGTATTAAATCACAAGTGTCTCATTACAAAAATATTATCAGGTAAATGCAAGAGAAATATCAGCTAGTTTTAGAACGTGTTCAAGCAATTACAATAGATATATGCCTAATAATTGTACTAATGTTTACTTTTACCATTACATTAGAGTATTTTGAAAATGCTCCTAATTGGATTCGTGCTTCCTTATTTTCTGGATTATTTTTATTGTATGAACCAATATGCTCGACTTTTGGAGCTACTTTAGAAAATTATTTTCTTGATATAAGAGTTCGAAAAAATTCTAATTTAGGCAAACAAATTAATTTGATTCAAGCATTTATTAGATATTTTTTCAAGATGCTTTTTGGATGATTTTCTTTCTTGTTAATTTTAACAAATAAAAAGAAAAGAGCACTTCATAATTTAATTTCTGGAACTGTAATGGTAAAATATAAATCTGTTAAAAACCACTGATTGTAAATCAGTACTATTGGATTCTATTATAATCGCTCACAAGAATTATTATTTATAAGCAAAAAAATTGAAACGATTAACTTTAAGATAATATGAAATGAAAAAGAAACTATTGGTAATTATAGGATTTTTGACATCATTTGGACTTGGTTTCTACGTGAATACTTTGGTTTCAAATAAAAAAGATAACAAGAGTGAGATTAAGCAAGAGAAAGATAAAAATAACTTTAAAAAAGAGGGAAATATGAAATTAGGAGCATTTTCAGTGAGTCTTAGTGTCAAGGACATTCAAGTATCAAAACAATTTTATGAGAATCTTGGGTTTTCAGTATTTGCCGGTGGTTTAGAAAAAAATTATCTCATAATGAAAAATGAGAATTCACTAATCGGGCTTTTTCAAGGAATGTTTGAGAATAATATTTTGACTTTTAATCCAGGTTGGGATGAAAATGCTAACAACATAGCAAAGTTTGACGACGTTAGAGAAATTCAACGGGAACTAAAAAGCAAAGGCCTGAAAATTAACCCTGAAGTGGATGAGCAAACTTCTGGACCCGCTGGTTTTATGATAACTGATCCAGATGGAAATGTTATTTTAATTGACCAACATCGTTAATTTATTTTCACACTATGAAAGCTTGAGTATATTTTTCGGTTCGATTGTAGAAATGCTGCTGGTGTTTTTAAAAATGACCAATTCTTAACTAAAAAAATGTAATTAAATTAATATGTTAGATAAAAAATACTATGTAAACGGACAAATAGCCCATGAGTTAGTTGGAGACCAATTAACTTATTTTTTCAAAAACGGAAAAGTGAAAGCAAAAGGCACATTTATTAATGGACTGATGGAAGGTGAGTGGATATTTTATCGGGAGACCGGGCAACTTTGGCAAGTTGGAAATTTCAAAAACAGCAAGAAAAATGGTTCTTTTATTCGGTATGACAGAAACGATCAAGTAGAATATCAAGAGAGTTTTGAAAACGATAAAATCATTAAAAACAAAAAATGAACACCCTAATTCTCAAAACAGAACGATTGATTCTAAGGCCAATTGCATTATTGGATTTGGAATATATTCACGAATTGCATTCTTTGAAAGAAACGGATGAATTCAATACGTTAGGAATTCCTGCAGCTATTGAAGAAACAAAACTACTTTTTGAAAAGTGGATTTTTGAAAATAACAAAGCGTTTACGACCCATTTTACTTTTGCGGTCGAATTGAATACCGGAAACCAAATTATAGGATTAATAGGAATCAATTTGGGAAAAGTAAAATATAAAAATGCCGAAGTTTGGTTTAAATTCCACAAAGATCATTGGAACAAAGGGTACGCTACAGAATCTTTGAAAGAAATTCTCCGTTTTGGTTTTAAGGAACTGAATCTGCATCGTATTGAAGCAGGTTGTGCTGTGGGAAATATAGGTTCAATAAGCGTTTTAGAAAAAACTGGAATGACAAGAGAAGCCCACACCCGAAAATTGTTGCCGTTGTCATCTGGCTGGTCCGATAATTACGGTTACGCTATTTTAGAAACCGATTAATCATTCGCAAATTCTAAAAAAAAAACATTTTTATATGAATCCTAGAATTGAAACGCTACCGGAAACAAAACTTATTGGGAAAAGAATTACACTTTCGTTATCCAATAATAAAACAGCGGAACTTTGGAAAAGCTTTATGCCAAGGCGAAAGGAAATTAAAAATAATATTGATACGGATTTATATTCAATTCAAAAATACGATGCGTCGTATTTTAATACTTTTAATCCCAATACTGAATTCGAAAAATGGGCAGCCGTTGCTGTAACAGATTTCAATGAAATTCCAGAGGCGATGGAACCGATAACTTTGGTTGGAGGATTGTATGCTGTTTTTGTTCATAAAGGCGATGTTACGACTGCTTCAAAAACATTTCAATATATTTTTGGAACTTGGTTACCCAACTCTGAATACGTTTTGGATGACAGATTACATTTTGAACTATTGGGAGAAAAATACAAGAATAATGACCCCAATTCCGAAGAGGAAATTTGGATTCCAATCCAACTGAAATAAATTCCAGATCATTTATCAAAAACACAATAGTAATAAATGACAAAACCACTGCCGGTACAATAAGCAGTGGTTTTGAACAAACAGGAATCAATAATAATTAGTCCAGCAATCTCATTAATGCCAGCCACCACCAAGGGCTCTGTACAATTGAATTATCGCTTTATATTGTTGGAATTTATTGTCTACTAAACTTAATTTAGCATTTAAAGCATCATTTTTAGAAGTCAATACCTCTAAATAATTGGCTAAACCATACGTTAATAATTCATCCGAATAATCAGTGGCTTTATTCAAAGCATCCACTTGTTTTTTTCTAACGGTGAGTTTAAATGTTTCATTGTTGTATTGTGCCAGTGCATTCGAAACTTCTTTTCCTGCGGTTAATAACGACTGCTCAAACTGAATATAGGCTTTCTCTTGATTGGCTTTTGCAATTTCGAACCTCGTTTTAATTTGTCTTTGATTAAAAATAGGTTGCGTTAATCCCGTTACTACATTTGCAAAAATAGAGTTTGCACTGAACCATTCTTTCAAATCAATACTTTGAAGTCCGCCGGTAGCAGTGATTTTTAAGGTAGGATAAAAACCACTTTGAGCAACGTTTGTCATTTCAAAATTGTTGATTAAATTGTATTCGGCTGCAATAACATCAGGTCTATTTCTCAATAAATTGGCAGGAACACCAAGAGTAATGCTTGGCTGCATGTTTTGAGTTTCAAAAGTACTGCGTTCAATTTTATTTGAAGCTTCACCCAAAAGAACACTCATTGTATTTTCTAAAATGATGATGCTGTTCTTCAAATCAGCAATAATAATTTCAGTAGCATATTTTTGTGCTTCAGTTTGTTTTACCCCAACTTCAGTTACATTACCTGCTTTTTTTAATGCTAATATAGTTTCGATACTTTTGTTTCTATTGATCAAAGTTTCTTCGGCAACTTTTATTTGTGCATCAACCGAAAGCAGTTGGTAATAAGTAGAGGCAATATCAGTAATTAATTGGGTTTTTATTGCTTGATTTACCGCAGTTGTTTGTAGATAAGAGGCATTTGCAGCGCGCTTGTTACTTCTTATTTTCCCCCAAATATCAGCTTCCCACGAAAGACTTCCTGTCAACTGATATTGATCGGTACTTCTGTCTTGTAGCAATGCACCAAACTGACTATTTTTAGAAAGTTCTTGGTGCGTCCAATCGGCACCTGCAGAAAGAGTAGGGAAGTAGCCAGCTTTTCCTTGTTTCATTGTCGCTTGTGCAGCGGCAATATTTTGTATCGCAATACGGATGTCTAAATTATTCTCTAACCCTTTTTTAATATACCCCTGCAAAAGTGGATCTGTGAAAATTTTATCCCAAGAAACATTTGCTAATGCAGTAGTGTCTGTTGACATCACTTCATTTCTGTACAAATTTTCTGTTTGTAATTCCGGACGTTTGTAATCTTTAGCAACAAAACACGATTGCATCAGTGTTGCTGTAACTCCCAAGAGTGTGATTCTGTATATATTATTTTTCATTTTTATCATCTAAAAGTGCAACATCTGATTACTGAATTTCTATAGGAAGTGGTTTTGTAGAAATTTTTTCCTGTAATGTTTGGAAAATTATAAACAATACCGGTATTACAAATACCCCTAAAATGGTTCCAATTAACATTCCTCCAATCGCTCCAGTTCCAATAGCATTATTACCAACAGCTCCCGCACCTTTAGCTAACATTAGAGGCAATAATCCAAAGATAAATGCAAACGAAGTCATCAAAATAGGACGTAAACGGGCAACAGCACCATGAATAGCAGCTTGCGTAATACTCATTCCTTTTTTTCTGGAATCAACAGAGAATTCTACTATCAAAATGGCATTCTTGGCGAGCAATCCAATAAGCATAATAAGTGTAATTTGTAAGTAAATGTTATTACTAACATTGAATAAATAAGCAAATATGTAAGCTCCTGCTAAACCAATTGGTAGTGAAATTAATACTGCAAAAGGCAACATATAACTTTCATATTGAGCGGCTAATAAGAAATATACAAAAACCAAACACAATAAGAAAATATACAATGTTTGACCACCTGCGCTAATTTCCTCACGAGTCATTCCAGAAAATTCATAACCATATCCAAGCGGCAAACTCTGACTGGCAACTTCTTCAACTGCTTTAATTGCATCACCAGAACTGAAACCCTCATTTGGAGCACCTGTTATTTTTACTGAGGTAAACAAATTGAATCGGTCTATAGCCTGAGGTCCAAAAACTTTTACTAAAGTCACAAATTGTGAAATAGGAGCCATTTGACCATTACTATTTCTAACCAATACTTTATTTAAGGATTCAGGATTACTTCTAAACTCCGGATCAGATTGATATACCACACGGTATTGTTTACCAAACTTATTAAAATTAGAAGCATAAACTCCACCATAATATCCTTGCATAGTTCCTAAAACATCAGTAACTGTTAATCCTGATTTTTTTATGGCAGCAACATTCAAATCTATTCGGTATTGCGGATAATTTGGTGAAAAAGAGGTAGCCGCATACTTGATTTCGGGACGGCTGTTTAAAGCGGCCAAAAATTTATTGTTTACATCACTTAACTCCTGAATAGTTCCACCTTTTTGATCTTGCAATTGAAACTCAAAACCATTGGTAAAACCAAAACCAACAAGCGTAGGGCGAGCAAAAAAGAGCACTTTTGCATCTTTAACTGTTGCTGCACGCTTAAATAATTCTTGTACAATTGCATTTATTTCCTGATTGGCTTCTTTACGTTCTGCCCAAGGTTTCAATTTTACAATTACCATTCCGTAGTTACTACCAGTACCACTAATTAAACTACGACCAGAAATACGAAGCACTTCTTGTATTTCAGGAATATCTTTTACTTTATTTTCAATTTGCAATAAGACTTCCTCAGTTCTTTGTAATGAAGTTCCCGGTGGAAGTGAAACATCAGAAAGAATGGCTCCTGTATCTTCACCAGGGACAAAAGCCTTTGGCGTAATATTCAATAACAAAATAAAAATTCCTGCAAAAACGGCAATTCCTAAAAAGGCTAACCATTTGCGTTTTATAAAAAACTCAACTGATCTTTTGTATTTTGCGGTTGTTGTTTCAAATCCAGCATTAAATGCAGTATAAAAACGTTCTGCAAAACCTTTTTTCTTTGAACTAGGTACATGTTCCTTTAAGAAAATGGCACACAACGCAGGAGAAAGTGTAAGGGCGTTAATAGCTGACAATACAATTGAAACAGCTAAAGTTAATCCAAACTGTTTGTAGAAAACCCCGGCTGAACCACTAATAAAAGAAACAGGAATAAATACGGCCGACATAACAAGAGTAATGGAAATTATTGCACTACTAATATCTTGCATGGCACTATGAGCCGCTTTTTTTGGATTGTGCTCTCCAGCTTCCATTTTAGCATGGACAGCTTCCACTACTACAATGGCATCATCAACTACAATCCCTACTGCCAGTACTAACGCAAATAGTGTTAACAAGTTAATGGTAAAACCAAATAAACTTAGGAAAAAGAATGTACCTACAATTGCAACCGGTACAGAAATCGCTGGAATAAGTGTTGATCTCCAATCTTGTAAAAAGATAAAAACCACAATAAATACTAATATAAAGGCTTCAATTAACGTATGAATTACTTTTGTAATTGATTCATCCAAGAAGTCATTTGCATTAATTAATGTAGCATATTTTACCCCTTTTGGGAAATTTACTTCAGATTCATTTAATACTTTTAAAGATCCTTCAATAACTTCTTGTGCATTAGAACCAGCAGTTTGTGCAATGGCAATTGCAATAGATTTGTCACCGTTTGTATAGGCATTACTGGCATAATTAACAGCACCAAGCTCAATCTTTGCAACGTCACCTAACTTAAGGATTTCTCCGTTTTCGGTTGAACGAACAATAATTTCTTCAAATTCTTTTACGTTTTGTAAACGTCCTTTGTATTTTAAAGTATATTGAAAAGATTGGTCGCCACTTTCACCCAATTGTCCTGGTGCAGCTTCAATGTTTTGTTCAGCTAATAATGTAGTAATATCAGAAGGAACAAGTCCATAAGCTCCCATTACATCCGGCTTAAGCCAAATACGCATAGAGTAGTCTTTTTGACCAAAAATCATAGCTTCTCCAACTCCGGCTACACGTTTTATTTTTGGTAAAATATTGATATTAGCATAATTTTGAAGAAAAGTATCATCATATTCGGGATTCTCACTATACAATGATAAAATCAAAATATTATCACTTTGCCTTTTTGAAGTTGTAACACCCGCTCTTGTAACTTCCTGAGGTAATAAAGGTGTTGCACGTGATACACGGTTTTGTACATTCACGGCAGCTAAATCAGGATTTGTTCCTAATTTAAAATAGATATTAATCGATGCTGAACCATCATTATTTGAGGTTGAAGTCATGTAACTCATGTCTTCAACACCATTAATTTGTTCCTCTAAGGGAATTACTACCGAGTTCATTACAACTTCGGCACTTGCCCCTTGGTAATTTGCTGATACCGTTACTGTAGGCGGCGCTATTTCTGGATATTGTGAAACTGGAAGCGAGATTAACCCTAAAACTCCCAAAATTACGATGATAATAGAAATCACCGTTGACAATACCGGTCTGTCAATGAATTTTGAAAACATATTTTGTTATTTATTCAACAGTTAGTTTGGCAATTATTTTTTTGTTGGATTGATTATTGAATTAAAATCAACCACTTCAGGTTTAATAAGGGTCCCTTCACTTACCACTCCAACCCCTTCAATAAGAATTTTATCATTTATATTTAATCCGCTATCCACTACAAAAAATTTACCTCCAGGAATTGCACGAACCTCAATTGGGACGGCTTTCACTTTATTGTCTTTATCAACAACAAGGGCTATGCGTTTGTCTTGTAATTCTAATGAAGCATTTTGTGGGATTATAATAACATCTTTTAATTCTGTTGGTATTTGAATCGTTCCGCTTCCTCCAGAACGCAATAATTTGTCCCCATTTGAAAAACGTGCTCTTACGTTAAACGAACCTGTTTGAGAGTTTGCTTGTCCGCTAAAAGTTTCAATTTTTCCCTTTTGCTCATATTGCATGCCATTGCTCAAAATCAAATTTACGTTTTCCATTTTGTTGATTTTTTCTTGAAATGACTTTCCTTCTGCATTCATCATGATGTCTAATTGTTGTTTTTCATTTACTGAAAAATAAGCATAAATGGTACTAACATCTGAAATACGAGTTAATGGTTCTGTTGTTTGACTACTTACATAACTTCCAAGTCTTAAAGGTAACGTTCCGACAATTCCGTTAACTGGACTTTTTATGGTAGCATAGTTAATTGTTGCAACGATACTTTGATAGGTGCTTTTAGCACTAGCTAAATTTGCTTTGGCAGTCTCTAATTGAACATCACTGATTATGTTACGTTCTACTAATGGGATTAAACGATTTACTTCTACCTGAGCTGCGGTTACTTTTGCTTTTGCAGCAGCTGCTTCTTGGTTCGCTGTTTGTGTCTCTAATTTAAAAAGCAATTGCCCTTTTTTAACTTCTTGCCCTTCTGTTACATATATTTTTTCAATGTATCCATCCACTTTTGCACGAATATCAATATCTGTAATTCCTTCTAAAGTTGCAGGATATTCTGCTAGTAAAGTAGTATTAGATGTTCCAATTTCAATTACCTTATAAGGCATAACAGGAGGTGCTGCTTGAGTTGTTTCTTTTTTACAGGAGAGCAAACTTATTGATAACAAAATTGCGCTTATAAAATATTTCTTTTTCATAGGGGAATATTTACTAAATTTAATTGATTATTATTTTTTACTATTATTGATTTCTATTTCCTTAAATTTTTCGATCGTTTTGATCAAAAGTTCTTCAACTTCGCAAACATGGGCTTTATAGGCTTTTACATTTTCCATGTTACATTGTTCTTCTGTGCAAGAAATTGTTTGCTCTCTGTAAGTGATTAATTTGTCTATTATTTTTTTTTCAGAATCAAGTATTTTGATATAATTAGAAAGCCTTTCACTGAACGGAGAGGGCTTAAAATATTTTTTTCGATCACCTGATAAAGTATAATAATTTATTTTATCCATTTTTAGAAGTAGATTTAAGTTCGTAGAAATGGAGCTTTTACTGGCACCAAGTTTTTCAACTATTTCTTCGAAAGTTAATCCTGTTTTGCAACCATCTATTATTAGTAATGCAAGAATTCTTGAACCCAGTGGCGGTAAATTGTATAATAACTCAAAATGAATTCCAAACATCTCGATAAGTTGTTCTCTCTCTTTTTGTATAGCAGTCATGATTTTTTTTGCAAAAGTAAAGTTAGTTCATAATTTACCGAACTAAACGAACTTAAATTTATGTTAAATATTTTTTAACATATTATTACTTTCTGATTTGTTATTTGGGTTTGATGTTTTAGTTTAATATCTAAAGTTTAACAATCAATTAGTTATATTTAGGTTAAAAGTTATTTCGTGAAAAAAAAATGCTTAATATTGAAAAAGAGAACAATTACCCTATATTTATATTTTTTTAAACCAAATGAATTTAACTATGAAATCTAAAAACTTCAAGAATTCTTTTTTTATGATTGCCTTATTTTCTGCAACGGCAGCTATGGCACAACACAAATATGTGAATACTCCGCCGGAGGTTTCCCCAATGCCAATGAAACCCGAAATGACTGAAATTTGGGAACCGGAAGTGAAAGTAATCACGCCTGCTAAAACCCTTGGAAGTGCACCTTCGGATGCGATTATTTTATTTGACGGTAAAAACTTAGATCAATGGGTAAGTCAAAAAGATGTAAACAAACCTGCAGGTTGGAAAATTGTTGACAAAGACTATATGGAAGTCGTTCCAGGTTCCGGAGCCATTCAAACCAAAATGGCCTTTGGTGATTGTCAGTTACACTTGGAATGGAGCGCGCCGGATGTTGTTTTAGATGGAGGACAAGCAAGAGGAAACAGTGGTGTATTTTTCCAAAACAGATACGAATTACAAATATTAGATTCCTACAACAACAGAACGTATAATAATGGTCAGGCGGGAAGTATTTATAAAGATCATCCACCATTAGTAAACGCTGTAAAAACGCCATTAGAATGGAATGTTTACGATGTAATCTACACTGCTCCTCGATTCAAAGCTGATGGCAGAATTGATGCTCCGGCCAGAATCACTGTGTTTTTGAATGGTGTTTTAGTACAAAATAATACTACCATAAACGGGTTGACATTTTACATTGGTTTACATAATTATCCTTCGTCTCATGGCGATGATGTTATTTCGCTTCAAGATCATGATTCTAAAAATCAATTCAGAAATATTTGGATTAGAAAACTTTAAAAAAATATACCAATGGAGCGCTAAAAACGCTCCATTTTTTTGGCTCCAAAACAGAATCAGGAACGTTTCTGTTTTGAAATCTAATTTACTTATATTTGTTGACCTTAAAAACAAACTTAATAGTGAGTCAAATCAATAAGCTAAAAATATTCAATGATCCCATTTATGGGTTTATTACGATTCCAAATGCCTTAATCTACGATTTAGTTCAGCATCCTTATTTTCAACGTTTACGTCGAATTTCCCAAATGGGATTGTCGTATTTAGTATATCCGGGAGCAAATCATACCCGTTTTCATCATGCTTTAGGTTGTATGCATTTGATGCAAAAAGCAGTCGATGTATTGCGATTCAAAGGAGTTTCAATATCTCCGGAGGAAGAAAATGCGTTGTATATAGCTATTTTATTGCATGATATAGGTCATGGGCCTTTTTCACATGCTATGGAAAAAAGCATTGTTGAAGATGTACACCATGAAGAAATATCGCTATTATTTATGAACCAATTAAATGTGGAATTTAACGGTCAGTTAAGTTTGGCAATTCAGGTTTTTAAAGGGGAATATAATAGGAAATTCATGTTACAATTGATTTCCAGTCAATTGGATATGGATCGAATGGATTATCTGAAACGAGACAGTTTTTATTCGGGTGTGGCAGAAGGAAATGTCAATTCAGAGCGACTGATTCAAATGATGAATGTAGTGGATGATTTCTTGGTAATTGAAGAAAAAGGAATTTATTCTGTAGAGAAGTTTCTGATGTCAAGACGCTTAATGTATTGGCAGGCGTATTTGCACAAAACGAGTTTGGTAGCTGAGTTAATTTTGACGAAAGTATTAAAACGCGCCAAAGAATTAACGTTAAAAGGAACGCAACTTCCTTGTAGTGAACCGCTATTGTTTTTCATGCAAAACAAAGTCACTATAGCTACTTTTGATGCTGAAAATTTGGATTTATTTTCTCAATTAGATGATTTTGATATCATTAGTGCATTGAAATCTTGGCAAAAACAAGATGATTTTATATTGTCATCATTGAGTAAAATGATAGTTAATCGTGATTTATTAAAAATAAAATTAACCAGTGAAAAAGTTGATATTGAAGAGTTGCAACCTTTGAAAGAACGATTTGCGCAGGAGAATAATATTTCATTATCAGAGACTAATTATTTTATTTTTAAAGGGAAAATAAAAAACCAAGCCTATAGTAAAGAAGCCGAACCGATACGGATTTTGAAAAAAGACAGAACAATTGAGGACGTTATTGAATCTTCTGATCAGCTGAATTTAAAATCGTTATCTAAATCGGTGACCAAATATTATATATGTTTCCCAAAACAACTTGTATAAAATGAACATTTAAAATCTATTTTTTTATATTTTTGTCGCAATGAAATTTACAGCAGAACAAATAGCGGGAATATTAGATGGCGAAGTTGTGGGGAATCCTATGGCTGAAGTTTCTAGATTGTCAAAAATTGAAGAGGGTGCTGAGGGATCGCTTACTTTTTTGTCAAATCCTAAATACCAAAATTATATTTATTCTACAAAAGCCTCTGTTACAATTGTTAATAATACTTTTTCCTCTGACGCGCCTCTTAGTACCACATTAATAAAAGTGGAGGATGCTTATGCTTCATTTACTAAATTATTGGAATTTTATAATCAGGTTAAATTAAATAAAAGTGGAATCGAACAACCTTCATTTATTGCAGAAAATGTAAAATTTGGAGATAATTTATATTTGGGAAGTTTTAGTTACATAGGACAGCATGCAGTTTTAGGTGAAAATGTAAAAATTTACCCTAATTGTTTCATTGGTGATAATGTAGTAATAGGAAATAATGTGATATTATTTGCTGGCGCAAAAATTTATTCGGAGACTGTTATTGGAAATAATTGCACGATTCATTCTGGAGCTATTATAGGAGCTGATGGTTTTGGTTTTGCACCAAATCCGGATGGTACTTATACTAAAATTCCACAAATAGGAAATGTAATTATTGAAGATAATGTTGATATAGGATCGTGTACTACAATTGACAGGGCCACAATGGGTTCAACAATTATACGAAAAGGAGTGAAGCTAGACAATCAAATTCAGATTGCCCACAATGTCGAAATTGGTGAGAATACTGTAATTGCTGCTCAAACGGGAGTTGCAGGTTCTACAAAAATTGGTAAGAATGGGATGATTGGCGGCCAGGTAGGGATCTCAGGACATTTGACCATTGGTAATAATGTCCGTATTCAGGCTCAATCTGGTGTAGGCAGGAATATAAAAGATGACGAAGTCTTGCAGGGAAGTCCTGCATTTGGATACAATGATTTTAGTAAATCCTATGTTCATTTCAGGAATCTACCTAAAATTGTTGCAGAAATAGAAGAATTAAAAAAACAAATATCAAACCAAAAAAATGGAAAAAATGGTTAAACAGCAGACCATCAAAACAGAAATCTCACTAACTGGAGTTGGATTACACACAGGAAAAGAAGTTAAAATGACTTTTAAACCTGCTCCAGTAAATAATGGTTTTACTTTTGTTCGAGTAGATCTGGAAGGACAACCTGTTATTGAAGCTGATGCAAATTATGTTGTAAATACACAAAGAGGAACCAATTTAGAAAAACTAGGTGTAAAAATTCAAACACCAGAACATGTTTTAGCGGCATTAATTGGTTGCGATTTAGATAATGTTATCATTGAACTAAATGCTTCAGAGCTGCCTATAATGGATGGTTCTTCAAAATATTTTGTCGAAGCCCTTGAAAAAGCAGGTATTGAAGAGCAAAATGCCAAAAGAAATGTGTACGTGGTGAAAGAAGTTATTTCTTTTACTGATGAAGCAACTGGCAGTGAAATTTTAGTGATGCCAAGTGATCATTATTCAGTTACTGCAATGGTGGATTTTGGAACTAAAATTTTAGGAACCCAAAATGCTAACATGAAAAATATTTCAGAATTTAAAACTGAAATATCTGAATCCAGAACGTTCAGCTTTTTACATGAATTAGAATCATTGTTGGAAAACGGCTTAATAAAAGGAGGTGATTTAAATAATGCTATTGTATATGTTGATAAAGAAATATCAGCCGCCACAATGGAGAATTTAAAAGTTGCTTTTGGAAAAGAGGAGTTAACTGTTAAGCCTAACGGTATTTTAGATAATCTTACGTTGCATTATCCTAATGAAGCTGCGAGACATAAACTATTAGATGTCGTAGGTGATTTAGCTTTAATTGGAACAAGAATACAAGGTAAAGTGATTGCCAATAAGCCAGGTCATTTTGTAAATACTCAATTTGCAAAAAAAATGGCTAAAATTATAAAAATAGAACAAAGAAATTATGTTCCTGTTTATGATTTAAATCAAGAGCCTTTAATGGACATCCATAAAATTATGGCTGTTCTTCCTCATAGACCTCCATTTTTATTGATTGACAGAATCATCGAAATGTCTGAAAGTCATGTTGTAGGGATGAAAAATGTTACAATGAATGAAAATTTCTTTGTTGGGCATTTCCCGGAAGCTCCAGTTATGCCAGGTGTTTTAATTGTAGAGGCAATGGCACAAACAGGAGGGATTTTAGTATTAAGTACGGTTCCTGATCCTGAGAACTATTTGACTTTCTTCATGAAAATTGATAAGGTTAAATTCAAACATAAAGTACTCCCAGGTGATACTTTAATTTTTAAATGTGATTTAATAACGCCAATCAGAAGAGGTATTTGTCATATGCAAGCGAATGCTTATGCAAATGGTAAACTAGTTGCAGAAGCGGAGTTAATGGCTCAAATTGCAAAAAAACAATAAATTTAGATTTAAAACTGTATCATTCATTTGGAAAATAATGGGTTTATAGTTTTTTTGGTCTAATTAATATAAAAAATAAAAAAAGTAGATGAATCAACCACTAGCATATGTTCATCCTGGCGCAAAAATAGCCAAAAATGTTGTTATAGAGCCTTTTACTACGATTCACAATAATGTTATTATTGGAGATGGAACTTGGATAGGTTCAAATGTTACCATCATGGAAGGCGCAAGAATTGGAAAAAATTGTAATATATTCCCTGGTGCAGTAATCTCCGCAGTTCCACAAGATTTGAAATTTGGAGGGGAAGATTCTTTAGCGATAATTGGTGACAATTGTACGATTAGAGAATGTGTAACCATCAATAGAGGAACAATAGCATCTGGACAAACTACTTTAGGTAACAATTGCCTGGTAATGGCAACGGCGCACATAGCTCATGATTGTCATATCGGCGATAATGCAATTATAGTAAACGGTGTTGCTTTGGCTGGTCACGTTACTGTAGGTAATTTTGCAGTTATCGGAGGTTTGGCGGCAATTCATCAATTTATTAGCATAGGAGATCATGCAATGATATCTGGTGGTTCTTTAGTAAGAAAAGATGTTCCACCTTATACAAAAGCGGCTAAAGAACCTTTATCATATGTTGGGATTAATTCTGTTGGATTAAGAAGACGTGGTTTTACAACTGAAAAGATCAGAGAAATCCAGGATATCTATAGAATTCTGTATCAGAAAAATTATAATACCTCTCAGGCATTAGATATTATTGAAGCAGAGATGGAAGCAACAACGGAAAGAGATGAAATCATTGATTTTATCAGAAATTCGTCAAGAGGAATAATGAAAGGATATTCAGGAAACTACTAAAACTGTTTTCAGTTATTAAAAAATAAAAAATATTAATAAAAATAAACAATATAATGGCATCTACATCAGACATTAAAAACGGATTGTGTATTAAATACAACAATGATATTTACAAAATCATAGAATTTCTTCACGTAAAACCAGGTAAAGGGCCTGCTTTTGTTCGAACAAAACTAAGAAGTTTAACGAATGGAAAGGTATTGGATAATACTTTTTCTGCAGGACATAAAATTGAAGAAGTTAGAGTAGAAAACCATAAATTTCAATATTTATATCCAGAAGGTGATTTATTTCATTTTATGAACACGGAGACATTTGAACAAATTTCTTTGAATAAAAACATTTTGGATTCACCGGGATTATTAAAAGAAGGAGAAAATGTAATGGTAAGTATCAATACAGAGACTGATTTGCCACTTTCAGTAGATATGCCAGCTTCAGTAGTTCTGGAAGTTACTTATGCTGAGCCCGGAATTAAAGGGAATACTGCTACAAATGCTACAAAATCAGCAACTGTTGAAACTGGTGCAACTGTAAATGTCCCTTTGTTTATTAATGAAGGAGATAAAATTAAAATTGATACTGCATCAGGTTCTTACATGGAACGTGTAAAAGAGTAGATTACAATGTTCAGTATTCAGCTTACAAATGAGCTGAATACTGAATATTGAAACTGAACATTAAATTTATGAAATTCCAAAAAGTTTACACTTTAGAAGAAATTGCAAGTATCATCGACTGTGAATATGTTGGTGATAAAAATTTTCCAGTGACAGGAATGAATGAAATTCATGTTGTTGAATCCGGAGATATTGTTTTTGTGGATCATCCTAAGTATTATGATAAAGCATTAAACTCTGCAGCGACTATTGTTTTAATCAATAAAAATGTAGCTTGTCCGGATGGAAAAGCATTGTTGATTTCTGAAGATCCTTTTAGAGATTTTAATAAATTGACAAACTATTTCAAGCCGTTTCAATTTTCGAATGTTTCAATAGCTACTTCAGCTTTAATAGGTGAAAACACTATAATACAGCCTAATAGCTTTATTGGAAATCATGTTGTTATTGGAAAAAATTGTTTAATCCATTCTAATGTTTCGATTTATGATTATACTGTAATTGGTGATAATGTAATCATTCACGCTGGAACTATTCTTGGTGCTGATGCGTTTTACTATAAAAAGCGTCCTGAAGGATACGATCAATTGCTTTCTGGTGGAAGAGTGGTTATTAAAGACAATGTTGGAATAGGGGCTCTTTGCACCATTGACAAAGGAGTTACAGGTGATACTACTATTGGCGAAGGCACAAAAATTGACAATCAGGTACATGTTGGTCATGATACCGTGATTGGAAAAAAATGTTTGATAGCTTCACAAACCGGAATAGCAGGCTGCGTAATTATTGAAGATGAAGTTACAATTTGGGGACAAGTAGGAACTACCAGCGGAATTACAATAGGAGCGAAGGCAGTTATTCTTGGTCAAACAGGAGTTACAAAATCAGTAGAAGGAGGTAAATCTTACTTTGGTACACCAATCGAAGAATCAAGAGAAAAATTGAAACAACTTGCAAATATCAAAAAGATACCCGAAATTCTTAATAAACTAAAATAATTATGTCTGCTAAAGAAATCGTTCAGAAATTTTATAAATCTGATGCCCTAATTGATAGTGAAGTCATGAAAGATTTTTTGCATCCAGACATAATTGTTGAATGGAATAGCAGTAAAGGATTTATTCAGCATAATTATGAATCATTACTCAATTTAGCTAATGATTTAAGCAAAGCTTATGTTCGCTCTAAAGTTAGAATAAGCCATATTATTTCAGAAAAAGATTTAATTTCGGTACGTTACTCTCATTTTGTAAAAACAATAGAAAACCCACGAGAAGAAATGTTATTAGCACATTTTATAACAATTTGGCAAATAAAAGACAATAAATTGTTCAGGGGGTATCAAATGAGTCAATTATCCTAATATATTTTGACAAAAAAAGGCTTCAAAATAATTTACAAAACCTTACTTTTGCATCACAATTTTAAAAACTACATAAAATATATATCATGAGTGTTTTAGTTAATAAAGATTCCAAAATAATTGTTCAAGGATTTACAGGAAGCGAAGGAACTTTCCATGCTTCTCAAATGATTGAGTACGGTACTAACGTTGTTGGTGGTGTAACTCCAGGAAAAGGTGGGACAACTCATCTAGACAGACCCGTTTTTAATACTGTAAAAGATGCCGTAGAACAAGCAGGAGCTGATACTACTATCATTTTTGTACCGCCAGCTTTTGCTGCTGATGCAATTATGGAAGCTGCAGATGCAGGAATAAAAGTAATTATTGCAATTACTGAAGGAATTCCTGTTGCTGATATGATTAAAGCGAATAGTTATGTTAAGGAAAGAAATGCAAGATTAATAGGTCCTAACTGTCCAGGAATAATAACTCCAGGTGAAGCTAAAGTTGGAATTATGCCAGGTTTTGTTTTCAAAAAAGGAACTATTGGAATTGTTTCTAAATCTGGAACTTTAACTTACGAAGCAGCTGACCAAGTTGTAAAACAAGGATTAGGAATCACTACTGCAATCGGAATTGGTGGAGACCCAATCATTGGAACTACTACAAAAGAAGCAGTAGAATTGTTGATGAATGACCCAGAAACAGAATGTATCGTAATGATAGGTGAAATAGGTGGACAATTAGAAGCTGATGCTGCTCATTGGATCAAAGCTGATGGTAATCGTAAACCAGTAGTAGGATTCATTGCAGGAGTTACTGCTCCTCCAGGACGTACAATGGGACATGCAGGTGCTATTGTTGGTGGGTCTGACGATACTGCTGAAGCTAAAAAACAAATCATGAGAGAATGTGGAATTCACGTTGTTGATTCTCCAGCTGAAATTGGTAAAAAAGTAAAAGAAGTTTTAGGTTAATCTAAACTCTAATTAAATATTTTAAAAGCCTCACAATTTGTGGGGCTTTTTTATTATAAATTGAATTAAAGAAATATCTTTGCACTTTATTAAACGCATCTGTTTTTCAGATGTTATCCTAATAAAAACAAACATAAACGAATGGTTTCTAATGGGCCTCACGATTTTGTGGGGTATTTTTTTGTCGAAGCCAGTTCAAATAAAAATAAAATAATATGTACAAAGAGTTAAAAAAATTCAAAGTTAGCAATCAATTTTCATTTACTACAGATGATAGTTTAGAAGAAGTTTGTAATGCTTCAGAAGGATCTGGAGTGTTTTTAGTATATTCTGTAGGAGATGAAAAAGAGTTAATTATGGTTGGTTCTACTGGAACTGTTCAAAATAACGGAACTTTGAAAATTAAAAATGGTGGTCTTAAGGACAAAATTGTTGAAGGATACCAATTTGCAAAAACAGGAAGAAAATATTCTTGGCCAGCACAAATGAAAATCGAAGATATCAGCACACTAGAAGTGGTTTGGTATGAGACATTCAACGATAAAACTAAAGCAATACCAACATTCGTAGAAGGACAAGTTTTACAAAACTTCCTTGACGAAAATGGAAGATTGCCAAAATGGAATGTAGCTTTTTAAGAAGTTAGGTTTTAATTAAATATAAAATAAGGGCTCTCATTTCTAAAACACTGGAATTGAGAGCTTTTGTTTTATTTAAAATTTATTTAGTAAGAAAAATCTATTTATTATTTTTATATTTACATTAAAAAATAAATATAAATGAAAAAAATCTACTTTCTGTTTTTAACTTTTAGCTTATTTTCGATTTCGAATGCACAGAATATTACTATTCCAGATGCGAATTTTAAAGCTAAGCTTTTGGTGGCTAATACTATAAATTCTATTGCAACTAATAGTGGAGGAGATTCAATGATAGTTGATACCAATAGCGATGGAGAAATTCAAATAAGCGAAGCCTTAAACGTCTCCAATTTATACCTTAATAATTTCGAAATTTCAAATTTAACAGGTATTGAATTCTTTACAAATCTTATTATTTTACAATGTACTGATAATAAATTAACTAGTTTAGATGTTAGTAAATTGGTAAATCTAGACAGTTTGTTTTGCTCTACTAATCTAATGACAAATTTAAATGTTACGGGATTGAGTAGTTTAACTTCTTTGGGGTGTGATGAAAATCAGTTAACCAGTTTAAATCTTACGGGAGTAAACAATCTTTATGTATTAGGGTGTAATGACAATCAATTGACTGGGTTAGATTTAGCAGGTATAAGTAATTTAAATATTTTGCAATGCCAAAATAATCAAATTTCTACATTGGATTTGTCAAATCAAATAGCTAGTCTTACCTCTCTAGATTGTTACAATAATAATTTAACCAATTTGATCATTAACAATCTAAGTCAGTTATCATATTTGGAATGCTCAGATAATCAGTTGTCTGTGTTAGATTTGACTGGTTTAGACAATCTTATGTATTTATTTTGTTCTAATAATCAAATAACAAGTTTAAATGTATTAGGTTTAACTGAACTTGCTTATTTTAATTGCAATTCGAATAAAATTTCTTCTTTAGATTTGACAGGACTAAGTAATTTAATAGACTTAGATTGTGGGGGTAATCAATTATCAAGCATAGATGTAACAGTATTGCCTGAGCTTAAATATTTAGGATTTTGGAAAAATGAAATAAGTACTATTGATTTATCTAATTCAACAAATTTAGAAGAATTATACGCAGGTCATAATCCATTACTACCTTTAGATTATTCGAAAATACCAAATCTCCAAAAATTGTGGATTGGATATACACCGATTACTTCACTTGATTTAAGTACCTTAAAAAATCTTAATGGAATAAATGTTTCCAATTGCCCTAATTTAGAATTCATTAGTTTAAAAAACGGAATAATTGAAGATTTGACTTATTTAGAAGCTGATTTACCAAATATTCAGTTAGACGGCAGAAATTTTTATAACTGTCCGAAACTGCAATACATTTGTGGAGATGAAACTGAATTAGAAGCTATTTCTCAAAAAATTTCAGGCTATAATTATACTAATTGTGCAGTGGGTAGTTATTGTTCCTACAATTCAGGAGGCGTAAATTATACTATTCAAGGAAAGAACAGATTGGATGGTAATAATAATGGTTGTGACGTATCAGATATTGCTGCTGCAAATATTAAATTTACTATCTCTGATGGAACTACAACAGGAACTGTAATATCGGATGAAACTGGAAATTATACTCTAAAAGTTCAAGAAGGTACTTATACTATTACTCCAATATTAGAAAATTCAGACTATTTTACAATTTCACCAACCTCTGTAAATGTTACTTTCTCAACAGAAACGAATCCATTTATTCAGGATTTTTGTATCACACCAATTAATTCCCATAAAGATTTAGAGATTACTTTAATTCCATTAGAAGCAGCTAGACCAGGATTTGATGCAAAATATAAAATCATATATAAAAATAAAGGGACAAATATACAGTCTGGTTCAGTTAATCTAATGTTTAATGATGGCGTTTTAGATTTAATTACTGCAACACCTTCAGTTTCTAATCAATCTACAAATAATTTATCTTGGGATTTTACCAATTTAGCACCGTTTGAAACCAAAGAAATTGCTCTTACGCTGAACGTGAATACTCCTGCTGAAACACCAGCGGTAAATAATGGAGATATTTTAGGATATACAGCAATAATCAGTTCGTTAGAAACTGACGAAACGCCAATTGACAACACTTTTGTTTTTAATCAAACAGTTGTAGGTTCTTTTGATCCCAATGATAAAACTTGTTTGGAAGGAAATGTTATTACTCCAAGTTTGATAGGGGAATACGTGCATTACTTAATCCGTTTTGAAAATACAGGAAACTACCCAGCCCAAAATATTGTAGTGAAAGATTTGATTGATTTGACCAAATTTGATATTTCGACTTTAGTTCCAACAAAAGCCAGCCATTCCTACAGCACTAAAATTTCGGAAGGTAATAAAGTAGAATTTATCTTTGAAAACATCAATCTTCCTTTTGACAATGCAACAAATGACGGTTACATTGCATTCAAAATTAAAACCTTACCAACACTTGTAGTTGGAGATTCTTTTACAAATGAAGCTAATATTTATTTTGATTATAATTTTCCGATACTCACAAATAAAGCTACATCGACCTTTAAAATATTAGAGATATCTGATTTTGAGTTTTCTAATTATTTTAATGTATATCCAAATCCTGCAAATGAGGCCTTAAACATTGGAACAAAAAATGGTATTGATGTTCAATCGATTGGAGTTTATGATATTTTGGGCCAATTAGTAATTGTATTTCCAAATGCTCAAAGTATTTCCAAAATTGATGTTTCTAAATTAACAACTGGAAATTATTTTTTAAAAATGAAAACGAATAAAGGAGTTTCTATCGCGAAATTCATTAAAAAGTAAATTTTAAGTTTCCTTGACGAGAATGGAAGATTGCCAAAATGGAATGTAGCTTTTTAGTACATTTAAAAAATATATAATATAATATTTAAAAGCTTTACTTCGGTAAGGCTTTTTTTGTACTACAAATTTCATAAAACGTCTAAATAATCTATATTTGTACATCAAATTAATAAACATACTTATCATCATTATATGAAATTACTAGAAGGAAAAGTTGCCATAATTACAGGTGCAAGCCGCGGAATTGGAAAAGGAATTGCAGAAGTTTTTGCAAAACACGGTGCAAATGTTGCATTTACTTATAGTTCATCAGTAGAATCTGCTTTGGCATTGGAAAACGAATTGAATGCTCTTGGAATTAAAGCCAAAGGATATCAATCTAATGCAGCCGATTTTAATGAAGCGCAAACTTTTGTGGATGCAGTTTTGGCTGAATTTGGAACGGTTGATATTTTAATTAATAACGCTGGGATTACTAAAGACAACCTTTTGATGCGTATGTCCGAAGAAGATTTTGACAAAGTGATTGATGTCAATTTGAAATCGGTTTTTAATATGACCAAAGCAATTCAAAGAACTTTCTTGAAGCAACGTTCAGGATCTATTATTAATATGAGTAGCGTAGTAGGCGTGAAAGGGAATGCGGGTCAGACTAACTATGCTGCCTCTAAAGCTGGAGTTATTGGATTTACAAAATCAATAGCACTTGAGTTAGGTTCTCGTAATATTCGTTGTAACGCAATTGCACCCGGATTCATTGAAACGGAGATGACGGCAAAATTAAGTGATGATGTAGTGCAAGGTTGGAGAGACGGAATTCCTTTGAAACGTGGTGGTACAACTGAAGATGTTGCTAATGCGTGTCTTTTCTTTGCTTCTGACATGAGTGCATATGTAACTGGTCAAGTTATGAACGTTTGCGGTGGAATGCTTACCTAAAATAATTATAAATTATAAATGATGAATTTTAAATGATGGAAGAATTCAAAATTTAAAATAAAAAAAGAATGACAACAGCTACCGTTCTATTATTACTACTTTCTTTACTAATAGCTGGCAGTCTGTCATTTTACCTATATTTATACAAAGCCAAAAACAAATCTACAGTCAGTTTGTTTTTGGCTTTTTTACGTTTTATGTCCATTTTTGGAATATTATTGTTGTTAATTAATCCAATAACAACTAAAAATACGCTTGAAATTGTAAAAACTCCGTTGCCAATAGTTGTTGATAATTCCAGTTCCATTTCATTCCTGAATGCTAATGAAAAAGTAACCGAATTGTATAAAATTTTAATTTCTAATTCTGCTTTGCAAGATAAGTTTGATGTTCAATCGTATCAATTTGACAGTGAATTTCAACAATTAGAAAAATTTGATTTTAAAGGAATGCAAACCAATCTGGATGCGGTAGCCAAAAATCTAAAAAGCATTAATAAAAATTTAATTTTTCCAACCGTAATTATTACCGACGGAAACCAAACTTCGGGTAACGATTATGTTTATGTTTTTGATGAAGCTAATAAAGTATTTCCATTAATTGTAGGGGATACGACCACTTTTTTAGATTTTAAAATTAATCAACTGAATGTCAATAAATATGCTTTCCACAAAAATAAATTTCCAGTAGAAGTTTTTTTAAACTATTCAGGAACCAAAAATGTAACTGCTGATTTTGTTATTTCTCAAGGGAATTCGGTCTTTAGTAAACAATCAATTTCATTTTCACCATCTAAAAAAACGGCTGTTATCAATGTACTTATACCTGCTAATAAAGTAGGATTAAACATTTTTAAAGCTACTGTTTCATGTAAAGAAAAGGAAAAAAACACTTATAATAATGCCAAAAATTTTGCAGTAGAAGTGATTGAACAGAAAACGAATATCGCTATTTTTTCTGCTATAAATCATCCGGATATTGGTGCTTTGAAACGTGCAATAGAAACCAATGCACAACGTAAAGTAACATTAATTAAACCTAATGATATCAAATCATTACAAGAATATAGTATTTTAATTTTATACCAACCTACCACTGAATTTAAATCAGTTTTTAATGTTGCTAAATTGGCCGGAATCAACACATTCATTATTACCGGAAACAATACAGATTTCAATTTTTTGAATCAACAACAGAATAATTTATCTTTCAAAATGAGTGGTCAAAAAGAAGATTATTTAGTTGGATTTAATTCTCAATTTAATCTCTTTGCGATTGATAATATTGGTTTCGAAAATTTTCCTCCTTTGCAAAACCCTTTTGGAAATATAACTACAAATGGAAACGTTTCGGTATTGCTTTCTTCCAAAATAAGAAACATTGATACCAATTCACCTTTATTAGCTTTTACTGAAAATCAAGGCAAAAGAACGGCTTATTTTTTAGGGGAGAATAGTTGGAAATGGCGTTTACAAAGTCATATCGATAATCAGTCTTTTGAGAAGTTTGATGTCTTTATAGACAAGATTATCCAGTTTTTGGCTTCCAATAATTCAAAAAAAACATTAGTAGTTGAACACGAAAGTTTCTATAATTCAGGTGAAGCAATTGAAATTACAGCACAATATTTCAATAAAAACTATGAGTTTGATGAGAAAGCACGTTTATCTATTGCTTTAACTAATTCTAAAACCAAGCAAACTAAAAATTACGATTTATTAAAAAGCAATAATTCCTATAAAGTCAATCTAGATGGGTTTACTGCTGGAAATTATGATTTTTCGGTAAAAGAGTTGAATTCAAAAACTTCGTATTCCAGTCATTTTGAAATTCTGGATTTTGATATCGA
Source organism: Flavobacterium melibiosi (assembly GCF_048158545.1). NCBI lineage: Bacteria > Pseudomonadati > Bacteroidota > Flavobacteriia > Flavobacteriales > Flavobacteriaceae > Flavobacterium > Flavobacterium melibiosi. The sequence goes on from NZ_JBLNKU010000013.1 coordinate 94,233, forward strand.
AAAACAATTTGTTAACCCAGACGTAGAAAAATTGACACAATTAGCCTCGCAAACACAAGGAAAAGCCTATTTTCCGGATCAAATTAAGGTGTTAATAAAATCACTTTTGGATAATGAAGAATACAAAGCCGTTCAAAAGAATACTGTGACCAAAACACCTTTGATTGATTGGGTTTGGTTACTCGTTTTAATTTCGTTTTTTCTTTCAACTGAATGGTTTGTTAGAAAATATAACGGATTATTGTAAATTTAAATTCCATTTAATAAAAATATAAATTATGGATTTTAGATTAAAAGTATTTTTTACTGTCGCCAATAGATTAAGTTTTACTAAAGCCGCAACGGAATTATTCATTACGCAACCTGCCATTTCGAAGCATATTCAAGAGCTGGAAGAACAATATAGAATCAAACTTTTTGAAAGAAACGGTTCGAAAATTTCACTTACCAATGCCGGTGAAGTATTGCTTAAGCACACTAAAAATATATTTGAAGTCTATAGAGAAATTGATTTTGACATGAGCGCACTAATCAATCAACAAAAAGGATTACTTCGATTAGGAGCCAGCACAACGATTTCTCAATATATAATTCCGCCTCTTTTGGCCCGCTTTCATCAAAAATTGCAGGATATAAAAGTCAATCTGTTAAACGGAAATACGGAACAAATTGAAAAAGCATTACTGAATAAAGAAATTGAAATAGGAATAGTAGAAGGACAATCTAAAAATCAATCCATCAAATATACCGAATTTTTAAAAGACGAATTAGTTTTGGTTTGTAACAATAGTAATCCTTTGATAAATAAAGAACAAGTTACTTTAGAGGATTTGAAAGACCTGCGATTTGTAACTCGGGAACAGGGTTCTGGAACACTTGAAGTTATTGAACACGCGTTAAAACCTTTTGGAATTAATCTCTCGCAATTGAAAATTGAAATGCAGTTGGGAAGCCCGGAAAGTATAAAATCTTATTTAATGAATTCTGATTGTGTTGCTTTTATTTCCATCCATGCTATAGAAAAAGAGCTTAAAAATAATGAATTAGTTATTCTAGATATTGATAATTTTGTGATTGAACGCTTTTTTTATATCATTACTTTGCAAGGAAAAGTTGATGCGCTATCAGAATTATTTATAAAAAATATATCCAGTCATTATAATTTAAAGTTATAGCAGATTGTTTTTTGCGATTGGTTAATACAGATTAATCGATCCACCTTTGTGTAGTAATAATTCAATTACTTTACAATGGAACGAAATCAGAAAGCAATTCTAAAGCAAGCGCCCCTATTTTTTAAAATAAGTGCAATACAGCAGCAAATTATTTTTGTTGCACTGCTGTTTTTTTGCATGACCTCTGTTGTTTCACCACCAATCGCTTTATTGTTAGGACTTATTGTAGCGAATCTTTCCGGACATCCTTTTTTACATCTCAACCATAAAGCAACAAACATTCTATTGCAGGTTTCTGTTGTAGGTTTAGGTTTTGGAATGAATGTTAACAGTGCTTTATCGGCAGGTAAGGAAGGTTTTATATTTACCATCATATCTATATTTAGTACTCTAATTTTAGGAATATTTCTTGGAAAATGGCTAAAAATTGAAAAGAAAACGTCTCATCTTATTTCCTGTGGAACAGCAATTTGTGGAGGAAGTGCGATTGCTGCGATTGCCCCGGTAATTAAATCAGATGAAAAACAAACTTCTATAGCTTTAGGAGTGATATTTATTTTAAATTCGGTTGCTTTATTTTTATTTCCCGCTGTAGGACATTGGTTGGATTTATCACAAAAAGAGTTTGGGTTATGGTGTGCCATTGCCATTCATGACACAAGTTCCGTAGTTGGTGCAGCCAGTAAATTTGGACCTGAAGCATTGCAAATAGCCACAACTGTAAAATTAGCCCGAGCGCTATGGATTATTCCGGTAGCATTACTTACAGCTGTTGTTTTCAAAAATAAATCCAGTAGAATCAAAATCCCTTATTTTATTGGATTATTTATTTTGGCAATGGGAATGAATACGTATGTTCCGCAAACAGTTATTGTTGCCCCATATTTGGTTTCAATTGCTAAAATTGGACTTACATTAACTTTGTTTTTAATTGGAGCAGGATTGAACAGAAGCATATTGAAATCTATTGGAGTAAAACCATTGTTTCAAGGTCTTTTGCTTTGGATATTTATAGCAATTGCAACGTTACTAACTATTATCTATTTCAATTAGAAATGTTTATTTAAAATAGCATTAACGATGAAACTTTTTTCTCTTGATAGCAAAATAAGTGAGTCTCAAATAATCATAAAAAAGAGCAACAAAAAGAAATAAAGAAGCGATTAAAAGTGTCTTTAATTCAATTATCTGGTAAATCAAACCCCCTGAAACACAGCCAATAAAAAAGAAGGAAATGATTGAAAAGCGTAAATAAATACTCGTTTTTAATTTTGTTACTTCATCTGCTTTTTTGTAAAAAAACAGTTGTGACAATTCTATTCCTAAATCAGTAAAAAGGCCTGTTAAATGAGTTGTTCTGACGGTTGCCTGTGATATTTTTGTCACCAAAGAATTTTGAATCCCCATGGCAAAAAGCATGAAAAAAGCAATCATTTTACCTCCAAAAACGGAGATATCAGATTGAGTTCCAAAAATGGCAACCCCCGTCAAAACCAAAATCTCAAGAGAAATTGGAACAACATGAGACAAATCTGGATGTTTCAATGAGACTAATTCTGATAAAAAGTTAGAAGTAAAGGCGCCAATCAAGAAAAAGATTGTGAAAACAAAAAAAGTTATTGCTGCAGCATAATTGTTAAGCATCAATTCTTCTGCAAAATAAGCAAAGTGTCCCGTGACATTTGTAGTTAACGTTTTTACAGCCAAAACACCTGTAATATTAACAATACCAGCCACGAAAGATAGTAAGGTTGCTAAACGTAAATTGTGAATAAAAGTCCTGTTTTTTCCTTTGTGACGAAACATCTTTAATTAATTTTTTTAAATTAACATAATCTTAAATCAGATTTCATTGAATTATATTTAAAAAAAATACATTTGCAGTTCTAATAAATAAATATAATGAAAAATTTTAAAATTAGACCTACACTTATTGGGTTATCTACAATTGGAATTGCTTTTTTGCTGCTATCATGGGGAGTTGTTGGCCATGAGCGAATCAATAGAGCAGCGGTAATGGCACTTCCAAAACCATTACAAACTTTTTTCTACAATCATATCGATTTTATCACTCAGGAATCCACAGTTCCCGATTTAAGAAAATCTATTTTGAATGACAAAGCCGAAGGACCGCGTCATTATTTTGACATGGAGAATTTTGGAAGCGTTGACAGCTTTCCTAAAACAATGGAAACAGCAAAGAAAAAGTACGATGAAAAATTCTTGTCTAAAAATGGAACATTACCTTGGTACATTCAAGAAATGACGGGTAAATTAACTAAAGCTTTCAAAGAAAAAAGAAAAAACGAAATTCTATTTATTGCCGCAGAACTGGGGCATTACATAGGAGATGCACATATGCCTTTGCACACTTCTGACAATCACGATGGTCAAAATACGAACCAAAAAGGAATTCATTCTTTATGGGAAAGCCGTTTACCGGAATTATTTGTTAAAAACTATAAATTAAATACCGAAGAGGGAAAATATATTGAGAATATAGACCAAGCAACTTGGGATATTATTTTTGACACCCATAGTCTGGTAGTTCCTTTATTAGCAGCTGATAAAAAATTAAGAACTGCAACACCGGAAAACAAAATGTATGTTGTTGATGATGCAGGAAACATTGTAAAAAACAAATACAATGGCGTTTTATATTCAGATTATTATGCAACTAAATTTCACCAAGAATTGAATGGTATGGTTGAAAATCAAATGAAAAAAGCAATTACTGCTACAGCTAGTTTTTGGTATACCGCTTGGGTAAATGCTGGAAAACCAGATTTAAGTAATTTAGATACTGAAGCACTTACCAAACGCAATAAAAAAGGGTTAAAACAAGATTCCAAATTATTTAAAAAAGGAATACTTTTTGGTTTAGTAAACGATAAAGAATAATTTTTAAATCTAAAATAAAAACGGGTGAGATTGATATCTTACCCGTTTTTTTATGCTAATTAATTTTCTGATATTTCTTTTTCTTCAACATATCTGAAGCCGTCTGGTAATAGGAAATGGTTTGGTTTACTAAATCAGTTCTTTCTTTTATCAGCGGATTTTGGTCGTAATAAATTTGGAAATCAGGTGCTGTTTTTTGATCTTTTTTTAATGTCAATTGAAATTGTTTCACTTGTTGTTTAGGTGAAATAATAGTCAAAACATTATCTTTTATCAATCCTAAATCCTGATACGTTGCAATTAAAGCTCTTGGTTTATAGTCTGTTTTTAAGACGTCCTCACCATAGAATTTACTTTGATAATTGAAATTCAACAATCCAAATAACGTAGGCATAATATCGATTTGAGACATTAAATTTGTGTAATGCTTTGGCTGAACATAACCCGGACTGTAAATCATTGCCGGAATTCTGTATTTATCAACAGGTAGTTCTGTTTTTCCTGCACTGGAAGCACAATGATCTGCGAGAATCACAAAAACAGTATTAGCAAACCAAGGTTGTTTGCTCGCCATTTCGAAAAATTTCTTCATAGCAAAATCTGTATATTTCACGCCACCATCACGAGATTTAGCATCTCCAGGAATATCAATTTTATTATTCGGATAAGTGAAAGGTCTGTGATTGCTAACCGTCATAATATGGTTAAAAAATGGTTTATTTTCTGTTGCTTCCCCATTCATTATTTTGATAGCTTTATTGTACATATCCTCGTCACAAACGCCCCATACATTCGAAAAAGTAATTTCTTCAGGAGTGAATGTTTTTTTATCCACAATTCCATAACCGTTTCCAGTATAGAAATTTTCCATATTATCAAAAAAAGCATCTCCACCATAAAGGTATTTTACAGTATATCCTTTCTTTTTGAAGATATTTCCAGTCGAAAATTTATTTTTATTATCTTCTCTTTTTACCACGCTTTCACCAGCAGTGGGAGGGAAACACAAAGTAACAGCTTCAAGACCACGAACAGTTCGATTGCCAACTGCGTAAAGATTCGTAAACAACAGACTTTTGGATGATAAACTATCCAAAAATGGCGTAAGATTTTGATCGTTTCCGTATATTTTCATAAAATCCGCACTATAACTTTCGATGGTTATTAAGACAACATTTTTATGGTTTTCGGCAGCTTCGCTTTGGATTTTTCTTAAAGAATTTTCTCCTGAAATTGCAGGAATTTGTTCCTGCAATAAGGCGTAAGCTTCTTTTTCAGGAAGTGTTTTATAGAATTTGAAATAGTCTAATTCACTATTTTTAAATGCCAAATAGAACTTGTATATTCCATTGGATTCTAATTCATTGGTAAAAATATTCTGAGAATTTTCTTGAGCAGATAAAAATGGTATTGATACTAAGGATAGACCAAAAAGAATAAGATAAATTCCAGAAAGCTGTATTTTTTGTACAAATGTTGGAATGCTTTCAATATAAGTTTTTGAACGTTTTACAATCAAATACGTTATTAAACCTGCTACAATAAACAATATTATAAATATTGGAATTACAGGATACGATTGCATGATATTGCCGATTACTTCATTGGTATAAACCAAATAATTTACGGCTATGAAGTTGTATTTTACACCAAATTCGTTCCAAAAAAAGTATTCACTAATTCCATTTTGCAAAATCAGAACGACATACAAGAAAATAACAAATGAGAACAACCACAATCTAATTTGGCTTCGGTATTTTGGCAGAAAAAGTAATAATCCAAATAAGATTGTTTTTATGGCTATAAAAGCAATTCCAATTGTTGGTAAAGCGCCTCCATACTCATTAAGAATGGTAGAGCCAAATGATACATATAACAACAAGGTAACTAATAAACCAAAAAAGATATAGCCATACGGTTTTAAGTATTTTGAATCGGATATAAAAATAAGGTACAACCATAAAAAACCACTAACCAATATAAAAATGAAAAAATCAGATAGCAATCCAAAGCCAAATATTTTAATAACATCCGTAAAAAAAAATGAGCTTTGAGTAATGGGATGAAATAATAAAACTATTCTTAAAATTATGCTTATTGTAATATAAAAAAGCATAAGATTATAAAACGGCGATATTTTTTTCAAAGTACTCATAATTAAATATTTATATACAAATGTAAGATATGTTTAGGTAGTTAATTTTAAGATTTGCTTAATGTTTTTAATTAAATTAATATTCGCTTAAAATCTTTTGCAAAATGTTGAGTTTAGTTATAAATTAATAATTTTACTTCGTAATTTACAAATACAGAATTAAAATGAAAAAATCGTTATTGATACTGTTTCTTTTTATAGGGACATTAGGCTATTCCCAAAACTGGAGACTCAATTTTGAAGAAGCTAAAGCAGAAGCTGTAAAAGAAAACAAAAATATTCTTTTGGTTTTTTCAGGTTCAGATTGGTGTGCACCTTGTATAAAATTGGAAAAAATAGTTTGGAAGTCAGAAGCTTTTCAAATAGAATCAGAAAAAAAATGGATAGTGTACAAAGCCGATTTTCCAAAGAAAAAAGCTAATCAATTATCTGCAGAGCTTACGGAAAGCAATAAAAAACTGGCTGAAAAATATAATAAAAACGGAAGCTTCCCATTAGTCGTTCTTCTAGACAAAACAGGGAAAATTATTGGAATGACCGGTTTTAAAAATGTTAGTGCTCCTGATTATATTAAACTAATTCATTCATTCGAAAAATAATGAAAAAAGGATTATTTGTTTGTATTTTATTTATCTCGTTCTCCTCTTTTGGGCAAATTATTCATAAAAGAAAATTGTCCATGTTGGGAAGTCCATTTGAAGTTACCGCTGTCGCAAATGATACAGTAAAAGCAAATGAATATATTGATTTGGCTGTAGCCGAAGTGAAACGAATAGAAAATCTAATTTCTGATTGGATTCCGGTTTCACAAATATCTGAAGTTAATAGAAATGCAGGAATTAAAGCCGTTAAAGTGGATGCTGAAGTCTACGATTTAATCGAACGGGCTATTAAAGTTTCCCAAATTACTTCTGGTGCTTTTGATATTTCCTATGCATCCATGGACAAAATCTGGAAATTTGATGGAAGCATGAAAACAATGCCAACTGAAGAAGCTATTAAAAAATCAGTTACTAAAATAGGTTATCAAAATATTATCTTGAACAAAAAAGGGCAAACTATTTTCCTGAAATTGGAAGGAATGAAATTAGGTCTTGGTGGTATTGGCCAAGGATATATTGCTGATAAAGTAAAAGAACTATTATATTCTAACGGATGTAAATCAGGAATTGTTAATGTTTCCGGCGATATTAGTGCTTGGGGAAAACAACCCGATGGAAAACCCTGGACAGTAGGAATTGTAAATCCTTTGAATAAAAATAAAATATTTGCTACTTTTCCTTTAGAAGATAGTGCTGTAGAAACTTCTGGTAGCTATGAAAAATATGTTATTTTTAACGGAATACGTTATTCTCATATCATTGATCCAAGAACGGGTTACCCGGCAGCAGGAATTGTGAGTGTTTCGGTTTTTGCAAAACAAACTGAGATTGCAGATGCCCTAGCAACTGGAATTTTTGTTCTTGGAGTAGAAGTAGGTTTGGATTTGGTCAACCAATTGAAAGGAATTGAGTGCATTATCGTTGATGATAAAGGGAAAATTCATTCGTCTAAAGGTATTGATATAAAAAAATATGAATAATAAAAACAATATAGAAATGATCAATAAAATAGCTTTTGCGTTTTTAATACTATTGGGGTTTCAATCGTGTACAGCCGTAAAAGAATACGATAAAATAACCATTAATGATCCTGATATGAAACTTTCTGCTAGAACTTCAGAAAGATATGAGACCGCTTTTCAAGTATATAGAGAAGCTGCAGCTGGAGCTAATGGAGGTAAGTCTGGAGGCGGTTGCGGTTGTAACTAATTTTTAAAGCGCCCTAACTAAAATTTAATACCAAGCTATTTCAAATGAAAATAAAAATTATTTTGCTTTTCGTCCTCTTTACAACAATTGCATTTGGTCAAGAAGTTGATACTACTGTAGTATTCAAAAAAAGGGTTTTAGAGAGTACTGAAGTTGATTTTTTAGCCAGTTATTATAATCAAGATGGAAAAAAATCAGCTGTTTCTGGCGGAATTGGTTCTGAAAAACTAACCGATATTACTTCAAATATTGTCGTAGCCATGCCTTTGAATGATGATGATGTTTTGACCATTGATTTGGGAATATCAGCCTATTCATCGGCCTCTTCAAGTAATATAAATCCATTTAACGCCACTGGTGCTTCAGGAGGAAAAGGTGATGATGACGATAATGAAAATAACAATAACGTAAATAATGGAGCAAATGCTATAGCCCCTTATGGGACACCTTGGCAAGCTTCTTCCGGAGCTTCAAAAAGTGATCAATTAGCGGCAGTAACTGTAAATTACAGTCATAGCAGTGATTCGAGAAATTTTATCTGGAATGCTGATGTTTCTTTTTCAAATGAATATGATTATACTTCTGTAGGTTTTGGTGGTGGAATCGCTACTCTTTTTAATGAAAAAAATACAGAACTTAGTTTGAAAGCTAATGTATATCTGGATCAATGGAGACCAATTTATCCAACAGAACTGCACGAATATTCAAATTATGGTGCTAATTTTTTAAATCAAGGTTATTTTAGTGGCGTGACCGTTTTAGACCAAAACGGACAATCATCAACCAGTTATTTACCTTCCGCATTTAAAACAGTTAATGGCGTTAACAGAAACTCTTATTCGGCATCATTTGGTTTTTCTCAAGTACTGACAAAAAAATTACAATTTTCAATTTTCTTTGATGTGTTACAACAACAAGGATTACTGTCTACACCGTATCACCGAATTTATTTTGCAGATAAAGCCAATTATTACATTGGACAAGCACAGTACATAAATAGTTACGAAAGTCCAAGTAATTCAGGAGTTTATAAACTGGCTGATGATATAGAAAGATTACCGGATTCCCGTTTTAAACTGCCAATTGGAGCACGACTGAATTACTATATCAGTGAACGATTTGTATTACGAACCTATTATCGTTTTTATTCTGACAATTGGGATATCCAGTCACATACTGCCAGTATTGAACTTCCTATAAAGTTATCAGAGAAATTTACCGTTTTTCCAATGTATCGCTATTACACTCAAACGGCAACAAAATATTATGCGCCTTACGAAACCCATTTATCAACCGAAGAATTTTATACGTCAGATTCTGATTTAGCAACATTTGATGCTAATCAATATGGTTTTGGCATAAATTACACTGATATTTTTACGGGGGCTAAAATCTGGAAATTTGGTTTAAAAAATATTGATTTCAGGTTTAATCACTACAAAAGGAGTGATAATTTAACTGCAAATATTGCCACTATTGGCTTTAAGTTCATAATGCAATAAATAATGAAAATTCTAATAGTTGAAGACGAAATAGGAATTGCTAATTTTCTTAAACAAGGTTTAGAAGAGGAAGGCTATGACGTTTTGGTTGCTAATGACGGTAAAACGGGTTATGATTTGGCTTTAAGCCAAAAAGTAAATGTAATTCTCCTAGATTGGATTTTGCCAAAAATGATGGGAATTGAAGTCTGTAAATCCATTCGGAAGACAGATTCAAAAACCCCAATTATATTTCTTACCGCAAAAGATACCGTTCAGGAAACTATTGAAGGTTTAAAAGCCGGTGCCAATGATTACATCAAAAAACCATTCAGTTTTGATGAGCTGCTGGAACGTATTAAAATTCATTTCAGAAATGAAAATGAAAACGACGAAATGAGTCTTGGCAACATTAAAATTATAAAATCAAAGCATCAAATTCTTGTCGATAATCGCGAAATTTCCTTTACCCAAAGAGAATTTGAATTATTAGTTTACCTCATTAAAAACAAAGGGAAAGTATGTACTCGAAATCAAATTATTGAAGACGTTTGGGACATCCATTTCGAATATGATACTGGGGTAATTGATGTTTTTATGAATGCAATTCGAAAGAAACTCAACCTCAATAAGGATGAAGAGCTCATAAAAACTATTCGGGGTGTGGGGTATATTGCTAATGATTTAAATTAAGATATGTTTTCATTTTCATACAAAAATAGAATTGCTTTCAATTATATCTTGAGTACGGGATTGTTGATTTCAGTAGTCTTTTTTGTGATTTATCAAATTATAGATTTTAGCGTTAACACGCACATCAATGACGATATTCAAATGGAAGTGGAGAAACATCTTGAAGAAATTGAAATTGACAGAAACAATACGTATTTAATTCAAGTCGACCAATGGCGCGCGCGAGAACATAATACGGTAAATGTAAATCCTGTTTTCGTACAATTTTTTGACATTAATGATAAACTGATCGATAAATCCCCAAATCTTAAAGGGCTTCAACTAAAATTGTATGATTATAAATTAGACAATAAATTCATTGATACACATCTAAACAATAAGCCAATACGACAAATACAAGTCCCGCTTTTTGATAATAAAAAAATTGTTGGACATCTTTTTGTAGCCATGTCGCTTGACGATGCAACCATGATTCTGACCAATTTGAGAAATACCCTTTTTATTGCGTTTCCGTTAATATTAATCGTATTATTTCTAATAGCCCGATTGATTGCCGGTAGAAGTATTAAACCGGTAGCCATGATTACCAAAACTTCCAGCAGAATTACAAAAGATAATCTTAAAGACCGAATCGAATTACCCAATAACAAGGACGAGTTGTATGTACTTTCTAAAACAATAAACGATTTATTAGATCGAATTGAAAACGCCGTAGAACGAGAAAAACAGTTTACCTCCGATGCTTCCCATGAGCTTAGAACTCCTCTTACTGTTCTTAAAGGAACACTTGAAGTATTGATTCGAAAACCTAGAAGTCAAGAGGAATACGAAGAAAAAATAAACTATAGTATCTCTGAAGTAAATCGATTAAATAATTTAGTAGATCAATTGCTTTTATTGGCCCGATTCGAAAACCAAAAACAAAGTTTAAAAATTGAAAAAGTCTATTTGAATGCTTTAATTCTCGATACTTTAACACTGTATTCCAGTAAAATCAACACTAAAAAAGTTAACGTAAAACACTTATTTTTAGACAATTTTTATATCAATTCCGATAATTATTTGGTTTCTATTATCATCAGTAATATTGTTTCAAATGCAATAAAGTATTCTAATGAAAATGGTGAAATTTCGATACTGCTTTCGCAAAAAAATGGTAAAACCATTTGTTCCATTTCAGATAATGGAATTGGCATTGCCAAAGATGATTTGGATAAAATTTTCAACCCATTTTATCGTTCCGATCCTACCGATCATCCTGAAATTAAAGGGTCCGGTTTGGGACTATCAATAGTAAAACGAATTGCCCAATTACTCCATATCGAATTTGAAATACAAAGTGAAGTCAATAGAGGATCCACAGTTATTTTAAGAATTTCTTAAGTTAATACTTAAATTTATGCTTTACATTTATACTTTCTTTAACTGCATTTGCACAATGAGAAATTAATGGATAAATATTTCACAAGAGGTTATTCGCTTATTTAATCTCCTTATAAAACAAGGAATTTAATTAACTAAAACTTAAGTAAGTATGGTATTTCATTTAAAATAAAATCTAAAAAGTACTTATATTTGTTTCGTGAAATTTTTAAAAAACATAATAGCTTTAATTATTTGCCTACAACTAACGGTTCCTTTTGTTGTTGAGGATAGTTTACGTTTACCTATTTTGGTTTCACATTTTATTCAACACACTTATAATCAAAAAGATGTTACTCTCATCCATTTTTTGACAGATCATTATTTTGACAAACATCATGATGAGAAGCAAGATGATCATGGAGATTTACCTTTTCATAGTCATTCGGATTTTTCTTCTAATCAAAATTTAGCAATAAATTTTGAAATAAAATTATTCAAATTTATTCCTAACTACTATTTTAAAGAACCACAAAAAATAGCTTTCTTGCAAAACTATTTTTCTTCAAGTGTTCTATTATCTGTTTGGAGGCCACCAAAATATTGTTAATTATTTTAATGTTTTTTTACAATTCATCTTCGTATATACATTGATGACGATTTGTATTACAGCATATTCTTAGAAAAATAATTAATAATTATAAATTATGTTGAATAGAATAATTGAATTTTCAATCAAAAATAAACTTATCGTTAGTCTTTTTATTGTCGCTCTTATAGGATATGGGAGTTATCAATTTACCAAATTACCAATTGATGCCGTTCCTGATATTACAGATAATCAAGTTCAGGTAATCACTTCAGCACCATCATTGGGTGCAACCGATATTGAAAGACTAATTACCTTTCCAATAGAACAAGCCAATAGTAATATTCCTGGACTGAAAGAAATTCGAAGTTTTTCTCGTTTCGGTTTATCAGTGGTTACCATTGTTTTTGATGATGCAACTGATGTGTACTGGGCTAGACAGCAAGTTACAGAACGATTAAGTGCTGTTAAAGACCAAATTCCAAAAGGTATTGGTGATCCATTTCTTGCACCAGTGACAACAGGACTAGGCGAAATTTACCAGTATGCTGTCCGAACAAAACCCGGTTACGAAAAAAAATATGATGTAACCGAGTTGAGAACCATTCAAGATTGGATTGTTCGTCGTCAATTATTAAGTGTTGAAGGTGTTGCAGAAGTAAGTAGTTTCGGTGGAAAATTGAAACAATTTGAAATTGCCATAGACCCGAATAAATTGCAATCATATAATATTACAATTACGGATGTTTTTACTGCTTTAGAAAAAAACAATCAAAATACGGGTGGTGCTTATATCGAAAAAGGGCCTAAAGTTTTATACATCCGAAGTGAAGGATTAATTAGTACTATCGAAAATATAAAAGATATTTCTATTAAAAACACGAATAGCGGTAGTCCTTTATTTATTCGGGATGTAGCTGATGTTCGTATTGGTAGTGCTATTCGATATGGTGCAATGACTTTTAATAAAAAAGGAGTGCAATCCGGTGAAGTTTCGGGTGCTGTTGTGATGATGTTAAAAGGTGCCAATAGTAATGTGGTTATTAAAAACATTAAGGATCGTATCGCACAAATTGAAAAAACACTACCTGAAGGCGTTATTCTGGAACCATTTCTAGACCGAACAAAAATGGTGAATAATTCCATTTCAACGGTAGGAACAAACTTATTGGAAGGAGCATTAATTGTATTGTTTGTTTTAATTTTCTTTTTAGGAAATTTAAGAGCAGGATTAATTGTAGCATCGGTTATTCCACTGGCAATGTTGATAGCGGTTATACTGATGAACATGTTTGGGGTGAGCGGTAATTTAATGAGTTTAGGAGCATTAGATTTTGGATTAATTGTGGATGGTGCAGTTATTATTGTTGAAGCGTGTTTGTTTAGTTTACACAGCAGGAAAGCTTCTCAAATCTCACAGCAAGACATGGACAACACCGTATTAAATACCTCAATAAAAATGCGAAATGTATCCGTATTTGGAGAGTTGATCATATTAATCGTGTACATTCCCATTTTTACTTTGCGTGGTATTGAAGGGAAAATGTTTTTACCAATGGCACAAACTATTGCATTTGCATTATTTGGTGCTTTTATATTGTCGTTGACTTATGTTCCGATGATGACTGCTTTATTTTTGAATAAAAATATATCCCACAAAAAAACTTTTTCAGATAGAATGATGGAAAAATTAGAAAATTTCTATCAACCCCTTCTTAACAAAGCATTGGGAATTCCAAGAGCAATTATAGGCGCAACTTTGGGTTTATTTGTTTTAGCCCTGATTACACTTTCGTTTATGGGTGGCGAATTTATGCCCTCATTGGAAGAAGGCGATTTCGCAGTAGAAACAAGGGTTTTGCCGGGAAGTAATTTGCAAACTTCAATGACTGCTATTTCACAAGGCGCAAAAATACTACTAGAAAAATTTCCAGAAGTGGAGAAAATTGTAGGAAAAACTGGAAGTAGCGAAGTGCCAACTGATCCAATGCCCATTGATGCCAGTGATATGATGATTATTTTAAAGGACAAAAGCGAATGGACTTCTGCCAAAACTTTTGATGAATTATCAGAAAAAATGGCAAAGGAATTGGAAGCCGTTCCAGGTGTTTCTTACGGTTTTCAATATCCCGTACAAATGCGTTTCAATGAATTGATGACAGGCGCAAGGCAAGATGTAGTTTGTAAAATATTTGGAGAAAATTTAGATACCCTTGCTTTATACGCCAATAAATTGGGCAAAATTGTAAATACAGTTGAAGGAACTTCTGACCTTTATGTTGAAACCGTTACTGGAATGCCTCAAATAGTAATTGACTACAATCGGGCAACAATAGCACAATATGGTTTAAATATTGAAAATATTAATCGAATAGTAAACACCGCATTTGCAGGACAAAGCACAGGAGTCGTTTACGAAGGCGAAAAAAGATTTGATTTAGTAGTTCGTCTAGAAGGCGAAAAACGTCAGGATTTGGCGGATGTTCAAAATTTATTAATTCCTACGCCAAATGGTTCGCAAATTCCATTGTCACAATTAGCAAAAGTTGAAATTACCGAAGGCCCAAATCAAATACAAAGAGAAGATGCCAAACGTAGAATTGTTGTTGGTTTTAATGTTCGGGGCCGTGATGTGCAAAGTATTGTAACAGAATTGCAAGGTAAAGTTGAAACCCAAATCAAATTTCCTGCGGGTTACTATCCAACGTATGGTGGTGCTTTTGAAAACTTAAACGAAGCCAAAAACCGTTTGATGATTGCTGTTCCAGTTTCATTATTATTAATATTCATTTTGCTCTATTTTGCATTTAATTCAGTAAAACAAGGACTATTGATTTATTCTGCAATTCCACTTTCGGCAATTGGAGGTATTTTCTTTTTAGCATTGCGGGGAATGTCTTTTAGCATCAGTGCGGGAGTTGGTTTTATTGCTTTATTTGGTGTAGCCGTTCTGAATGGATTGGTATTGATTGCAGAATTCAACAGCATACGAAAATCGGGTGAAACCGATTTAAAAGCGATTGTTTTACAAGGTACCAAAATACGTTTACGTCCTGTATTAATGACTGCATTTGTAGCATCATTAGGTTTTTTACCCATGGCATTAAGCAATGGTTCCGGTGCAGAAGTACAAAAACCTTTGGCAACTGTGGTAATTGGTGGATTGTTGATTGCCACATTTTTGACCTTATTTGTTTTACCAATTTTATACATTATGTTTGAAAAAGGAATTAAATTAAAACCCAAAAAGATAAAATCAATTACAACAATCATTATATTGGGACTATTTTTTTCTTTTCAAAATGCAAATGCTCAGGAAAAAATTTCAATTCAGAAAGCTATTCAAACGGCTCTTTCAAATAATATCAAAATTAAAAACGAAAAACTAAATTCAGAGTACTTGCAAAAAATGACCAAAACAGGCTATGATATTTCCAACACGGGAATTATTGGCGAATACGGTCAGTTTAACAGCAATGTAAACGATGTGAAAATTGGTATTTCGCAAAGCATAAAATTTCCAACTGTTTACAAAAGGCAGAAACAACTTTTAATAGAAGAAGCCAAAAAAGGGCAATGGAACGAAGCATTGCAGAGAAAGGAATTGACCAGAAAAGTAACAATCGTATTTTACGAAATGATTTATCTAAAAGAAAAGGAAAAATTGTTGCTGAAAAGTGATAGTATTTATTCCGAATTTTTAAGAAAATCAACACTTCGTTTTGATAAAGGAGAAAGCAATATATTAGAAAAAGCAACCGCCGAAAATCAATCAGGACAAGTAAAAATTCAACTTCTGGAATTACAAAGTGATTACAAAATAGTACAATCGCAATTCAAGTATTTACTTAATACGGATAAAGACTTTGAGCCATTTTCAGATAAATACAAAATGGATTTTGAAGAAAAGTTAGATGAAAATACAATTGCTAATCAACCCAGTCTAAAATTAATTGAGCAAGAAGTAAATAGCAATAAAGCCGAAATTTTATTAGAAAATTCCAAAAAAATACCCGAATTAATTGGGGGTGTTTATTGGCAAACTTTTAAAACTAATACTGCGTTTCAAGATAGTTATAATGGCGTTTATGGACAATTTGGAGTGGCACTTCCGTTATTCAACACAGCAATAAATAACAAGAAAAAAGCATTAGAGATAAACACTCAAATAGCTGAAAATAATTTAAATAATGAGAAACTAAAACTGCAAAGTAAGTATCTGGAATTAGTACAAGAACATAAAAAACACAAAGAAACTATTGCCTATTATGAAAGTCAAGCCTTAAAAAATGTTGATTTAGTAACTGATGCTGCCAATAAAAAATTTATAAATGGCGACATCAATTATCTAGAATGGGTAATGTTGATTAATCAAAATACCGAAATTCAAAGCAACTATATTGAAGCAATTAGAAAAATTAATGAAACGATTCTTAATTTAAGAAACTTAACAACAAAATGAAAAATACAGTCATTACTTTAATAGTATTACTTTTTCTTTCCTCGTGTGGCAACAAGAAAACTGAAAGCGAAACAACAGAAAAGCCAACTATCGAAAACACGACGACTCTTACCGATGCACAAATAAAAAATGCAGGTATTAAAACGGGGAAAATCGAGCAAAAAGAAATTTCATCTACCTTAAAATTAAATGGAAAAATAGATGTGCCGCCTCAAAATTTAGTGTCCATAAGTGTGCCGATGGGTGGTTATTTAAAATACACCAAACTTTTAGAGGGAATGTATGTAACCAAAGGACAAGTATTGTGCGTTGTAGAAGATCAACGATACATTCAACTGCAAGAAGATTACCTTTTGGCAAAAGCAAAAATAGGGTACGCAAAAGCCGAATTCGAAAGACAAAAAGAACTCAACCGAAGCAAAGCCAGCAGCGATAAAGTGTATCAACAAGCACAATCAGAATACAACTCACTATCGGTAATGGTACAATCGTATGGAGAGAAATTAAAATTCGCAGGGATAAATCCAAGTAATGTTTCTACAAAGAATATTTCAAAAAGCATCAATATTTATTCGCCAATAAGCGGTTATGTATCTAAAGTAAACGTAAATATTGGCAAATATGTAAACCCAAGCGATATCTTATTTGAGATTGTTAATCCTTCGGATATTCATTTGGCATTGACCGTTTTTGAAAAAGACATTAATAAATTAGCAATTGGCCAATCGTTGTTTGCTTACACCAACACCAATCCGGAGAAAAAATATCCTTGCAAAATTATTCTGATAGGTAAAGATTTTTCAGAAAACAGAAGTACCGAAATACACTGCCATTTTACAGATTATGACAAAACACTTTTACCGGGAATGTATATGAATGCCGAAATAGAATTAAACAGTCAGCAATCAAATGTATTACCATCTGATGCTATTGTGAATTATGAAAACAAGAATTATATTTTTGTTGCCAAACAAAACAAACAATTTGAAATGAAAGAAGTTACAACAGGAAATACCGAAAATGGATTTACTGAAATTATTTCAGAGGATTTGAATGAGACGACTATTGTGATTAAAGGTGCTTATTCACTTTTAATGAAAATGAAAAATATGGAAGAATAAAATTTTAGATTTATAATCTGAACGGAATAATTTTTAAAATTAAAATCTTTAAATTGGTGAAATGAATAGTGTGGAAAATACTGATATAAATTATTTATTTAGAAAAGAATACTAATATGGATTTAGACAAACTAAAAGAGCAATTACAGACAGAAGTAGATACTTCCTTTTTGTATGATAGTATTGCAGCAATTCAATCAGATGACAATCTTACAAGAGTTTTACGAGGATTGTCGGATATAGAAAAAGGTCATGCTAAACACATGTTAGATAAAGTATTGACTTTGGCGCCGAATTATAAAATGCCTTTGCCTTCAGGAAGAGCTAAATTGCAATTGAAATTAGGTAAAATTTTTGGATATGGTGCAATCATTAGCAACCTTTCGAGTATTGAAAAACAATTTGCGGTTAATGCCATAAAAAACAAAATTGAAAACGGGGAAAAGCCAACAGGTTTTGAACACAATCACCTTAATATTATTGAAGCGGTGAACAATAATGCTGCTTTAAATGTGTCTGGTGGTTTTTTATCTAAATTTGAAAGTAGGCATAAATCAGTTGGCGGTAACGCTTTGCGAGCTGCAGTTTTAGGTTCTAATGATGGATTGGTTTCTAATATGAGTTTGGTCATGGGAGTTGCTGGCGCTGCAGTTTCTAATAATACAATATTGTTAACCGGGATTGCAGGACTTTTGGCGGGAGCAATTTCAATGGCTTTGGGCGAATGGCTTTCGGTACAAAGTTCCAGAGAACTCAATCAACGCCAAATAGAGTTGGAAACAGAAGAATTAGAAGCTTCACCTGAAGAAGAAAAAAAAGAATTAGTATTGCTTTATCAAGCCAAAGGAATGAATGCAGTTGAAGCACAAAAATTGGCAGACAAGGCCTTTGAAAATCCTCAAACGGCAATTGACGCTATTATTACGGAGGAATTGGGAATTGATAAAGAAGAATTAGGTGGTTCAGCCTGGGAAGCGGCAATAGCTTCATTCGTACTTTTTGCCATTGGAGCCATTATTCCATTATATCCCTTTATGTTTTTGGATGGAAAAAATGCCATTTTATTGAGTGTAGGAAGTAGTGTTGTTGGACTTTTTGGTATTGGTGCCGCAATTACCTTATTGACAGGAAAAGGCGTTTTATTTTCCGGATTTAGACAAGTTTCTTTTGGATTGGTTGCTGCTGCGGTAACCTATGGAATTGGCTCACTAATTGGAGTTTCATTAGCTGGATAAAATAAGTAACAGTTTAGAATAGTAATCCATATGATTTTACAAATTTAAATTTTTTAAACCTTAAACAAATTATATTATGAATGATGCTCACTTACACATGGTAGTAAACCATTTTCCAATAATTGGAACGATTTTAGGACTTGGGATTTTAATAACTGGGATAATTTTAAAGAATAATTCAGTAAAAAATACCGCTTATGCTTTATTTATAGTTGCAGCACTTTTTGCACTTGCAAGTATGTCTACTGGTGAAGGAGCAGAGGAAATGGTTGAAGACATGCCTAATATTGGGAAAAGAATAATTCACGAGCATGAAGAAATAGCAGAAAAGCTAGCGATTGTGTTATATTTGCTTGGAGCGATTTCAATTTTAGGTATAGTTTTAAATATAAAAAATCATTCTAAAGCTAAATTTATCTCTTTTGTAGCGGTTATTATAGCAATTTTAGGTGTTTATTTAACGACTTTAGTTGGAACTTCAGGTGGTGAAATTCGTCACACTGAAATTAGAGAAGACAGCACTGATTCAGTTGTTAAAAATAGTCTTGATTCAGAAAAAGAAACTCCTGTTTCAAATAAATCGGAGCCAAAAGAATACGATAGATAGTATTAATTTAACAATAAAATAGCTTTAAGTTAAATTAAAAATTGGATTCTAAATCATTTATCTCTTATATTTGCAGAAGAATTTAAGATCAATACAATTACACAAAACATGTTAACAAATAAATTACATCACCATCATTTTCATTATTGCTCTCAAGCGATGTGTTAATGTTATGTTTGTAAATCATCATAATCTAAAAACCCGTTTGAGTACATCAAGCGGGTTTTTTATTGCCTAATATTTGTACTCAATCATAATATTCTAAACAAAAAAACAAAAACTAAACAAAAAATGAGTACACTAAAAATTGCAATTCAAAAATCAGGACGTTTAAACGAGGACAGTATTCAAATTCTAAAAGATTGTGGAATTTCTATAAACAATGGAAATGACCAACTTAAAGCATCAGCTTCCAATTTCCCATTAGAAGTGTTGTATTTAAGAAACTCCGATATTCCTCAATATTTAATTGATGGAGTCGTGGATGCTGCGATTGTTGGCGATAATCTTTTGGTTGAAAAAGGAAAAAATATTGAAGTTGCGGAAAAACTAGGTTTTTCTAAATGTAAAGTTTCGGTAGCGGTGCCTAAAAATTTCCAATACAATTCGGTAAAAGATTTGGATGGATTGCGAATTGCTACTTCATATCCAAATACTGTTTTAGACTTTTTTAATTCTAAAAATGTAACTGTTGATTTACACCAAATTTCAGGTTCGGTAGAAATTGCTCCAAATATTGGTCTTGCTGATGCAATAGTGGATATTGTTTCTAGCGGAAGTACTTTGTTTAAAAATAATTTGAAAGAAGTAGAAGTTATTTTTAAAAGTGAAGCAGTTTTGGCTATTTCTCCAAAAATAACAACAGAAAATAAAGCTATTTTAGACAAATTGCAATTCAGAATCCAATCCGTTTTAAGAGCGCGTAAATCAAAATACATTTTGATGAATGTGCCAAATGATAAAATCGAGCTTATCAATAAAATTTTGCCTGTATTAAAAAGTCCAACTGTAATGCCTTTGGCACAAGAAGGTTGGTCAAGTGTACACACCGTTATTGAAGAAGACCGTTTTTGGGATGTTATTGATCAATTAAAAGAAGCTGGAGCTGAAGGAATTTTAGTTTGTCCAATTGAGAAAATGGTACTTTAAAAGTTTTAAATTATAACGTATTCTATTTAAGAATTCATTGTGAACTTTACAAAAGCCTTTGTGAACTTCGCGGTTAAAAACAATAAAATGAATAAAATATATAACCCAAAACCAGAAACTTGGTCTTCCATTTTAGAAAGACCAACAAAAACTGTTGATGATATTGAAGCGACAGTAAAAGAAATTTTCAAGGAAGTACTGAAAAAAGGAGATGTTGCCGTAGCAAAATACACGTCGCTTTTTGACGGAGCTAAAATAGATGCAATTGAAGTTACTGAAGCCGAAATCGACCAAGCAATTACGTCAATTTCTACCGAATTAAAAGAAGCGATTTCACTTGCAAAATCAAATATTAAAAAATTCCATACTGCTCAAAAAACAGAAAGAGTTGCTGTAGAAACAATCGAAGGAGTAAAGTGCTGGCAGGAAAAAAGACCTATTCAAAAGATAGGATTGTATATTCCAGGAGGAACCGCACCTTTATTTTCAACAGTATTGATGCTGGCAGTTCCCGCAGAAATTGCTGGTTGTAACGAAATTGTATTATGTTCTCCTCCAGATAAAAATGGAAATATAAATCCAGCTATTTTATATGCTGCGAATTTATGTGGTGTTACTAAAATATTAAAAGTTGGAGGAATTCAGGCTATTGCAGGAATGACTTTTGGAACGGAAACAATTCCGAAAGTGTATAAAATCTTTGGACCAGGAAATCAATTTGTAACCGTGGCTAAACAATTGGCTACACAATTTGGCGTAGCAATCGATATGCCAGCCGGTCCATCAGAATTATTGATTGTGGCAGATGATACTGCAGTTCCTGCTTTTGTAGCTTCGGATTTATTGTCGCAAGCAGAACACGGAGCGGACAGTCAGGTAATTTTAGTTTCTACTTCCAAAAAATTAATTGATGCTGTAGAAACAGAAATCCAAATACAGATGGAAGCTTTGCCAAGAAAAGCTATTGCTGAAAAAGCTATTGCTAATTCTAAATTAATTTTTGTGGAAAACGATAAAATTGCCTTGGAATTAATCAATGAATACGGACCGGAACACTTTATCATTTGTTCAGAATTTGATGATTTTTACAGCAATGGTGTTCAAAATGCAGGTTCAGTATTTATAGGGAATTATACTCCCGAAAGCGCTGGCGATTATGCTTCAGGAACCAATCATACGCTACCAACCAACGGTTATGCCAAGAATTACAGCGGAGTAAATTTAGACAGTTTTACTAAAGCAATGACTTTTCAAAAAATATCTCAAAAAGGAATACAAAACATCGGTAAAGCTATTGAAATAATGGCAGAAGCTGAAGGGTTACAAGCCCACAAAAATGCAGTTACATTACGATTAAAAGCGATTGAAGATGGAAAATAATTTCGATATAAATAATTTAGTCAGAGAAAACGTAAAGCAATTGAAACCCTATTCTTCGGCTCGCGATGAATTTGAGGATTTTGATACTGCAGATATGATTTTTCTGGATGCCAATGAAAATCCGTTTGAAAATGGTGTAAATCGGTATCCAGACCCGCAACAAATGAGTGTAAAAGGAATTTTGGCAAAACAAAGAAATGTCAAAACGAATCAAATTTTACTTGGAAATGGAAGTGATGAAGTGTTGGATTTGTTATTCAGAGCTTTTTGTGAACCAAAAACAGACAATGTAATCACTTTGCCTCCAACATACGGAATGTATGGTGTTTTGGCCAATATCAATGCAGTTGATAATAAAGAAGTATTGCTTTCGGAAGATTTTCAACCACAAATTGAGAAAATCATGGAAGCTGTTGATTCAACTACTAAAATCATCTTTTTATGTTCTCCAAATAACCCAACCGGTAATTCCTTTTCGGATGAAAGTGTGGCCTATTTATTGAAAAATTTCAATGGTTTGGTTGTGATTGATGAAGCGTATATTGATTTTTCAAAAAAAGAAAGCTGGATTAATGAATTAGACGAATATCCAAATTTGGTCATTACTCAAACACTATCAAAAGCGTATGGTTTGGCAGGAATTAGATTAGGTGTCTGTTATGCATCTGCGGAAGTAATTTCGGTTTTAAATAAAATAAAACCACCGTATAATGTTAATGAGTTGACTCAAAAAAGAGCTTTGGATAGGTTAGCTAATTCAGAAAAAATAAAATCTGAAATTGAATCTATAATAGAACAAAGAGATAAGTTACTTAAAGTATTACTTAATGTAGATTTTGTTAACATTATCTATCCAACGGAAGCCAATTTTATTTTGATAAAAGTGGATAATGCCAATAAAAGATATGATGAATTGATTGCAAAAGGAATCGTAATTCGAAACAGAACTACCCAACCATTATGCGATAATTGTTTACGCTTAACCGTTGGAACCGAAATAGAAAACAAAAAATTAATAGCAGCATTACAAAGCCTAAACGCTTAGTTTAAATATAATATAATGAAAAAAATACTTTTTATAGATCGTGACGGAACAATGGTTTTGGAACCAAATGATTATCAATTAGACAGTTTCGAAAAATTAGAATTTTATCCAAAAGCATTTCAATTCCTTGGAAAAATTGCTTTAGAACTAGATTTTGAACTCGTAATGGTTACAAATCAAGATGGTTTAGGAACTGATTCTCATCCGGAAATTAACTTTTGGCCAGTGCATAATTTAATTATGAAAGCTTTTGAAAATGAAGGCGTTGTTTTCAAAGAAGTATTAATTGACAAAACATTTCCGCATGAAAATGCACCAACTCGCAAGCCTGCGGTTGGAATGTTGACAAAATATATTGATAATCCGGAGTATGATTTAGAAAATTCATTCGTGATAGGAGATAGAATAACTGACGTAGAATTGGCAAAAAACCTGGGTTCAAAAGCGATTTTTATCAACACGGACGAAGCTTTGGGAAGTGCTGAAATTGCTTCAAAAAGAGAAGAATTGGACTCCGTTATTGCTTTACAAACTACAGATTGGAAAGTAATTTATGAGTTTTTGAAATTAGAAGAGCGTTCCGCTTCAATTGAAAGAAAAACAAACGAAACGGATATTTTTATCAAGTTGAACCTTGACGGAACCGGAAAAAGCAAAATCGAAACAGGAATTGCCTTTTTTGATCACATGCTGAACCAAATCGCGCGTCACGGACAAATGGACTTGGAAGTTCTTGTAAAAGGAGATTTAGAGGTGGATGAACACCATACTATCGAAGATACAGCAATTACTTTGGGTGAAGTTTTTGCAAAAGCATTAGGAAATAAATTAGGAATAGAACGTTACGGTTTTTGTTTACCAATGGATGATTGTTTAGCGCAAGTGGCTATTGATTTTGGAGGTAGAAACTGGTTGGTTTGGGAAACCGAATTCAAACGCGAAATGGTGGGTAAAATGCCAACAGAAATGTTTTATCATTTCTTCAAATCTTTCTCAGATGGTGCTAAAGCCAACATTAATATCAAAGCAGAAGGAACTAATGAGCATCACAAGATAGAAGCGATTTTTAAAGCTTTTGCGAAAGCGATAAAAGTAGCGGTAAAACGTGATACCGAGAAGATGATTTTGCCAAGTACGAAGGGAATGCTTTAGTTTAAGGTGTAAGTTTTAAGTATGAGTTATTAAGTTTAATAATAAAATCAAAATGCTTAAAACTTCATCCTTACAACTTAATATTTAATACCTATAAAAGTGAAAATAGTAATCATAAATTACGGAGCAGGAAACATTCAAAGCATTATGTTTGCCATCGAAAGATTGGGATTCAAAGCTGTTTTGAGTAATAATCCAGACGAAATTAAGGCAGCTGATAAAGTTATTTTTCCAGGCGTTGGAGAAGCAAGTTATGCGATGCGAATGCTTCAGGAAAGTGGCTTGGATACTTTGATTCCAACCTTGAAACAACCTGTTTTAGGAATTTGTCTGGGCATGCAATTGATGTGCAACAAATCGGAGGAAGGGAATACAAAAGGTTTGGGAATTTTTGATGTTGATGTAATCAAATTTACGCCAAAAGTGAAAGTGCCACAAATGGGCTGGAACCAGATATACAATTTGAAATCGCCTTTATTCGAAGGAATTAATGAAAACGAATACATGTATTTGGTACATAGTTTTTATGCACCAAATTGTCCCGAAGCCATTGCTACAACAGATTATGAAGTTGAATATGCATCAGCGTTACAAAAGGATAATTTCTACGGAACACAATTTCACCCAGAGAAAAGTGGCGATATTGGGGAACAAATTTTAGCTAATTTCTTGAAGTTATAAATTTTAATGGCAATGGCAAAATTCAATGGCAAAATTCAATGGCAAAATTCAATGGCAAAATTCAATGGCAATAACAATGGCAATAACAATGGCAATAACAATGAGAATAGTAAGTGAGATTGCTTCGTTCCTCGCAATGACAAATCTGAAATCAAAAATCGTTAATCTTCAATCTAAAATCCAATGAGAATAATACCCGCAATAGATATCATAGACGGAAAATGTGTTCGCTTGTCAAAAGGCGATTACAATACCAAAATTATATACAATGAAAACCCACTTGAAGTGGCGAAATCATTCGAAGCACACGGAATCGAATATTTGCATCTGGTTGATTTAGACGGAGCAAAGTCGAGCCAAATTGTGAATTATAAAATATTGGAGCAAATAGCTACACAAACCAAATTGAAAATTGATTTTGGCGGTGGATTAAAATCGGATTCCGATTTAAAAATTGCTTTTGAAAGTGGAGCGAATCAAATTACCGGCGGAAGTATTGCTGTGAAAAATAGAGAACTCTTCGAAAAATGGATTGCGGAGTATGGTTCTGATAAAATTATTTTGGGAGCAGATGCTAACAATGAAAAAGTAGCGGTTTCGGGGTGGCTAGAAGATTCTAATGAAGACTTGATTCCATTTATCCAAGACTACCAAAATAAAGGAATTCAGTATGTAATTTGTACTGATATAGCCAAAGACGGTATGCTTGAAGGACCAAGTTTTGATTTATACGCTAAAATTTTGACGGAAGCCAGCGGCATAAAATTGATTGCTTCAGGAGGAATTTCTACTTTTGACGAGTTGCCAAGACTAGCTGAATTAGGTTGTGAAGGAACAATAATCGGAAAAGCAATTTACGAAGGACGAATTTCGTTGAAACAGTTAGAAAACTATGTTTTAAGTATTAAGTTTTAAGTATAAGCGAAGATTTACGTATTTAATTTATAACCTATTTACAATAAAAATTAAAAACATATAAACCTGTATGAACGAATTAAGACAAAAACACTTAGGTAAAAAGCGAATTTATATTATTGAAGAAAAAGGTCTTCGCTATCAAAGATTTGATGAGGGCAGATATATTGATAATTTATATAAATGGGGAAATATAGGCTTTGAGGAAACTATAATAAGCCAATTACCCTCTAAATTCGAATACATATTATTCGGATCTCTTCTAATAAATTTATTAACGTTAACTATTCCATTTACTTTAGATGGAAATGACAAAGCTAGAGGAGTAGTAGTTGGCGTTTTTACTGTATTAACTATTTTTTTGTCTAAAAAACTATTTGTTAAAAAATATGAAAAAATCATAAGTGGTGGTTATTCTGTTAATTTTTTCTATTTCGATAATCATAAAAAAGAAGTTGATAATTTTATTGAGGTATTAAAGAAAACCAAGATAGATTATTTAAAGGAAAAATATTTGAATAAAGAAAATTATGATAATTTAGAATCATATTACAACCGTATGTCTTGGTTAAGAGATGAAGAAATTATTACAGACGAAGAGTATCAAACATTAAGAAATAAAAACACATCAATTCAGGGATTTTCAAAGTCGTAAATTAATAGAACTATAAAGATTTTGGTGGGATTTCAACTTTTGTGTATCTCTGTGAAATCTTTGCGAATCTCTGTGAAACAATAAAAAATATGCTTACAAAAAGAATAATCCCTTGTCTCGACATTAAAAACGGAAGAACCGTAAAAGGCGTTAATTTTGTGGACTTGCGTGACGCAGGAGATCCGGTGGAATTAGCCAAAATATATTCGGATGAAGGTGCTGATGAATTGGTTTTTTTGGATATTTCGGCAACGGAAGAAAGAAGAAAAACCTTAGTTGATTTGGTTCGTAAAGTCGCTTCGACTATTAATATTCCATTCACTGTTGGTGGTGGAATTTCATCCGTTGAAGATGTTGAAATTTTATTGCAAAACGGAGCAGATAAGGTTTCCATTAATTCATCGGCTGTGAAAAACCCACAGTTGATTAATGATTTGGCACAAAAATTTGGTAGTCAATGTGTCGTTGTTGCGATTGATGCCAAACAAATTGATGGACAATGGATTGTTCATTTAGTGGGCGGAAAAGTGCCTACAGAATTGAATTTATTTGATTGGGCCAAAGAAGTGGAACAAAGAGGCGCAGGCGAAATCCTGTTTACCTCGATGGATAATGACGGAACTAAAAACGGGTTTGCCAATGAAGCTTTGGCAACACTTTCGGACTTAGTTAATATTCCAATAATAGCTTCTGGTGGAGCGGGAAATATACAACATTTTGTAGATACTTTTCTGGAAGGAAAAGCTGACGCAGCATTAGCAGCAAGTGTATTTCATTTTAAAGAAATTGAAATCAAAACATTAAAAACAGCTCTTAAAAACAACAATATCGAAGTACGTATTAAGCAATAAGTTTTAAGTATGTATTATTAAGTTTGAATTGCTTAATACTTACACCTTAATACCTACGCCTTAATACCTACGCCTTAATACCTACGCCTTAATACTTAAAAAAATGAATATAGATTTCTCAAAAAATACAGATGGATTAATTCCTGCCATAATTCAAGATAGCGAAACCAAAACGGTTTTGATGTTGGGTTTTATGAATGCCGAAGCGTATCAAAAAACAGTTGATACTAAAAAAGTAACATTTTATAGTCGTACTAAACAAAGACTTTGGACAAAAGGTGAGGAAAGTGGCAATTTTTTGAATCTGATTGACATCAAAAATGACTGTGACAATGATACTTTATTGATACAAGTAAAACCTGAAGGGCCAACGTGTCACAAAGGAACTGATACGTGCTGGGCTGAGGAAAACAAAGCAGATTATGGATTTATTTCAGATTTAGAAGATACAATCCAACTTCGAAAAGAGAATGCGGATTCTGAAAAAAGTTATGTTGCTTCCTTGTTTAAGTTGGGGATGAACAAAATTGCACAGAAAGTAGGCGAGGAAGCAATTGAAGTGGTTATTGAAGCCAAAGATGATAATAATGATTTGTTTTTGAGTGAAAGTGCTGATTTGCTTTTCCATTACCTTATATTGTTACAAGCCAAAGGATTTAAACTAAATGATGTTGTTGACGTTTTAAAGAGCCGTCAAAAGTAAAATCATCAAATAATTTTTACCAATACAAACCCAATAGGAAATTCATTTGCTATTGGGTTTTCTTTTTTCTTTTATTTCAAATCGCAATCCACTATATTTACTATTTATTTTTAAAATACAAGTAGTACAATGCAAGTGATGAATTCAAATAATACCACATTTACCGAAGAATTAAATAATCCCGTAAATACAGGGCTACATATAATCCTTACAACTGATGAGGATGATGCGAGACCCGTTTATATTTCAGGAAATTTTAATCAATGGCGTACTCAGGACAAAGAATTCATAATGGAGAAAATTGGTATTGGTTTGTATCATTATAAATTCCCACATGATTTTGATTATCCTGTCGAGCTTTTGTATAAATTTACTAAAGGGGATTGGAGTGAAGTAGAAATCGACAGCCATGGAAATCGTACCGAAAACCGTTCAACACACAATCATACAGGCATTCAAAAAGAACATGTAGCGAGATGGAGAAAAAACTGGTTGCCGTTTAAGCAATCTTTTTTACCACAAGTTCAGTTGATTTCAGATGAATTTATAATTCCACAACTCAATAAAACTAGAAAGATTTGGGCCTTGTTACCTCATGATTATGACAATTCAAGTGAAAGCTATCCGGTCATGTATTTGCAGGATGCCCAAAATTTATTCAATGAAACAGCAGAATTTGGTAATTGGGAAATTGACAAAAAACTGGCAGTTATGTCCGAATATAAAATTGGAAAAATTATAATAATTGCTATTGAACACGCCGATGAGGATCGCATAAAAGAATACAATGTAGGGAAAACAGTATTGGGAAAGGGACAAGGGAAAAAATATATCCGATTTGTAACTGATACGCTAAAACCATTTGTTGACAACAATTTTAGAACTAAAAAAGAACGAGAATTTACTGGAATAGGAGGAAGCTCGATGGGCGGATTAATCAGTATTTTTAGTGGATTAAGGAATCCTGAAACATTCGGTAAATTGATGATTTTTTCGCCATCACTTTGGGTAGTTCCAGAACTTAAAATTAATGCAAAAAAGGCCTATTCAGCAGATACAAAAATCTATTTATATGCTGGTGGAGATGAAAGTGAAACAATGATTGAACAAGTAAAAAAGTTTCAGAATGATTTGATTTCAAGCGAATTTGTAAAAGACAAATCGAAGATTAATTTAAGCATTAACAGACAAGGAAAACATAGTGAAACGTATTGGAGCGATGAATTTCCTAAAGCAATAGAATGGTTATTTTTTAATACAAAAGATTAGTAGAGACGCGATAAATCGCGTCTCAATCTCAACATTAATACTGAATTCAATCAATAAGCTAAAAAAAAATTAAAAGAACAAATGAAAACAAATACAGTAGTAAACTTAGATAATTTTTCAGGAACAATTTTAATTCCGGCTTTTGAAACGTACTCAAAAAGTATTGTTCCCATCGCGTTTAATGGCTTGGAAATTGTTTCCAAAGTTTTTTTTGGTAAAAAAGATACCCACTATTTATCTGAAAAGGATAACAATACATATATTTTTATTGGTTTAGGAAAAACGATAGACTATAAATCTTTGAAAACTATTTTCCGTCGTATTTCATCGAAACAAAAAGATAATTTCAGTTCGAATGTAGCTTTATTTATACCAGAACAATTTACTCAGGATCAGGTTGAAGCCATGATTTCGGGTTTACTTTTAGGAACCTATGATTTAGGTCATTTTAAAACAGAGAAAAAGGAACATCCCTTTTTAGATACGGATTTTACTTTGAATCTCATTTCTGAAAAAGATTATTTGGCTACAGCCAAAAAAGGAATTAAAATCGCCAAAGCACAATTAGCAACCTATAATTTGGTCGATTTACCACCCAACACAATTAATCCAAAATATTTGGCAAATTGGGCCAAAGAGACTGGGGAAAAATATGGATTTGAGGTAGAAGTTCTTGGTTATGAAGCTTCAAAAATTGCAGGTCTTGGCGCATTTTTGGCAGTAGGAAAAGGAAGTGAAAATGAACCTCAATTTATCATTATGAATTACATTCCTGCAGCGGAAGTGAAGCACATAAAACATATTGGATTGGTAGGAAAAGGAATCACCTTTGATACTGGTGGATTAAATATAAAAACGGCAGGAATGGTCCACATGAAATGCGACATGGCTGGCGGTGGCGCAGTACTAGGAGCCATGCAACTTATAGCCGATTTACAATTGCCAGTAAAAGTTACTGCTATTGTTCCTTGTGCCGAAAATTCGGTTGACAGCAAGTCTTTTTTGCCTAGCGATGTAATTCACAGTTACAGCGGACATTCAATAGAAATAATTGATACTGATGCTGAAGGCCGACTCGTTTTAGCCGATGGATTATCGTATTTAATTAAAAATTTCAAACCGGAATATATTGTTGATATTGCAACACTTACAGGGAGTAGCGTTGGTACTTTTGGCTATGAATGTGGTGCTTTGTTTACCAATAATGAGGAATTATCAAAGAAATTACAAGAAAACGGAGATGCAATTGGAGAGCGTTTGTGGCCTTTACCGCTTTGGGATGTTTATAAATCAGACATTGAAAGCGATATTGCTGATGTGAAAAATTATAGCGGAAAACCAGTTGCCGGAGCAATAAGTGCAGCAAAATTTTTAGAATATTTTACCCAAGAACATAAAGCTTGGGCACATCTTGACGTTGCAGGAGTGGCATTTGGCGATGATGAATTTGCTAAAAGTAAACATGCAACAGGATATGGAGTTCATTTATTAACTAAGTTCATAGAAAATTTATAACGTATGGAAAACTCTAAAACCTTCCTTTGTATTTCAAATTATTTTAAGGGTGCCGATTTTTTAATTAATTTAAAAAAATCAGGTAACAAAGTCTATTTAGTGACAAGTGAAAAACTGAGAGACAAACCATGGCCACATCAATATATTGATGAGATTTTTTATATGGAAGGGCAAGATGTCGATTGGAATTTAGAGCATTTATTATTAGGTGTTGGCAATTTTATGAAGTCTACAAAAATTGATGCTATTGTTGCTTTAGATGATTATGATGTCGAAAAAGCTACGTATCTCAGGGAGAACCTCCGCATTGACGGGATGGGACAAACTACGGGACGTTATTTTAGGGATAAACTCGCCATGAGGATGAGAGCGAAGAGTTGTGGCATTCCAATTCCTGCTTTTTGTTCCTTATTTAATGATTATGACATCAATACTTTTGCAGATACGATTCCGGCTCCATGGGTTTTGAAACCTCGATCAGAAGCTTCAGCTGCAGGAATTATAAAAATATTTGAAAAAGAGAGTTTGTGGATCCATATTAATGAAATGGGTAATAATAGATTCAAATATTTATTAGAACAATTCAAACCTGGCGATGTGTATCATTGTGATAGTTTGATTTCAGACAGTAAAGTAATCTTCAGCTTAACTTCAAAATATTTAGCCACACCAATGGAAATTTCACAAGGTGGCGGTGTTTTCCGTTCTGCTAATATTAAATACAATTCAGATGATGATAAAGCGATAAAAAAGTTAAATGAGCAAGTAATGAAAGGCTTCGGATTGAAACATGGTGCCGCTCATACTGAATTCATAAAAAGCAATGAAGATGGTCAAATTTATTTTCTGGAAACTTCTTCAAGAGTAGGAGGAGCACATTTGGCTGAAATGGTAGCCGAAGCTTCTAATATTAATTTATGGAAGGAATGGGCAGCAATTGAAGATGCCTTGGTAAAAGAAACTAAATATACTTTACCAAAAGTAAAAAAAGAATATGCCGGAATTGTTCTGACTCTGTCGAAATTCCAACATCCTGATTTATCATCGTTTTCAGATCCGGAAGTTTGCTTCAGAGTTCCACTAGAATATCATGCGGGATTGATTGTAAAATCAGATAAACAGGAAAGAGTTTTAGAGCTATTAGAAGATTATGGTAATCGTTTAGCTAGTAATTTTACTGCTGTAGTAGAACAAAATAAGGTAACCAACTTGCATTAAATGTTATTACAGAACTAAAAAAGCGACTGTTTCAATAGAGATAGTCGCTTTTTTATTTAAAGTTTACGTAAACTAGTAATTTACAGATTTTTATATCTTCGTCAAAATTCTCTATAATAAATAACGGTTTCCATCTCCTACACACATGAAAAAAACGGTTCTGATTTTTAGTTTTTTAGGATTAATTAGTTGTAAAACGTATGATACAACTAGTTTAATTGAATCTCAAAAACCGGTTCAAAATGAATATTATGCCATTGCTTTTGGTTCCTGCGACAACCAGAAGATTAAAAATGAACTGTGGCCAGCGATAGACAACAATCATCCTTCAGTTTGGATTTGGGGAGGTGATAATGTGTATTCGGATACTGAAGATATGGATTTTCTTAAAAAAAATTATGAAATTCAGAAACAAGATTCTGATTATCTCAATTTTATTAAAGACAAAATCGTAGTAGGAACGTGGGATGATCATGATTATGGAGCAAATGACGGCGGTGAAGAATATCCTTTTAAAAGAAAAAGCCAACAGTTATTATTAGATTTTTTAGGCACTTCAAAGAAGGCTCCGGAACGAAAAAGAGATGGGGTTTATTCGGTAAAAACTATTGTTGTTGATGGAAATAAAATAAAAGTCATTGTAATGGATTCTAGATTTTTTAGAACAGCACTGAATAAAGCCACGGATTCAAAAAAACGTTTTCAACCTAATACATATGGTGAAGGAACCGTATTAGGAAACGCACAATGGAAATGGCTAAAAAAAGAACTTAAAAATTCCGATGCACAATTTAATGTGATTGTTAGTAGCATTCAGTTTTTATCAGATAAACATGGTTTTGAAGCTTGGGGGAATTTCCCTCATGAAATAGAAAAACTGGAAAAATTGATTGTTTCCACCAAAGCGAAAGGTACTTTTATAATCTCTGGAGATCGCCATATTGCTACTTTTTCTTCTAAAAACGTTAGTGGATTATCCTATCCGTTAGTAGATTTTACCTCGAGTGGATTGACGCATACCTATGCTTCTTTTTCTGGAGAAGAAAATCCTTATGTGAAAGGAGAAGTTGTTAAAGATATCAATTTTGGTTTATTAAAATTTGACTTTAAAAATAATAAAGTGATAATGGAAATTCGTGGAAAAGAGAATAAACTACTTCAAGAATACGTTCAAGCATATCCTGAAAAATAATTTTTTAGAGTAATATATTTATAAAATTATAAAGTTTATTTTTGTTCAAAATGATTAATTATGAAAAACCAATTTAGTATTATTTTTATCACATTTCTATTTTTTAACGGTGTAAATGCACAAGGTTTACTAGGAAAATCTGAACAAATATTCACAAGACAAGATACTTTGAGAGGTAGTATCACTAAAGAAAGAGCGTGGTGGGATGTAAAATACTACCATCTTAATATTAAAGTAAATCCTGCAGACAGCACAATTACAGGTTCTAATACCATTCGATATAAAGTGTTGGAAGAATACAATACTATGCAAATTGACTTGCAAAATCCAATGAATATTTATAAAGTTATTCAGGATGGCGTAGCTTTAAAATACAAAAGAGAAGGGAATGCTTTTTTTATTGAATTAATTGCTCCTCAAACAAAAGGTGCAATAAAAGAACTTACTATATTTTATGGTGGAAAGCCAAAAGTTGCAGTAAATCCACCTTGGGACGGAGGAATCACTTGGAAAAAAGACAGTAATGGCAATCATTTTATTGCTTCTTCTTGTCAAGGATTGGGCGCCAGTGTTTGGTGGCCAAACAAAGATCATATGTATGATGAAGTGGATAATATGCTGATTAGTGTAAATGTTCCTAAAAATTTGACGGATGTTTCCAATGGACGCTTACAAAGTGTAAAACAATTAAAAGACGGAACAAAAACCTATAATTGGTATGTATCAAATCCAATCAATAATTATGGTGTAAATATAAATATAGGTGATTATGTTTCGTTTTCAGAAAAATATAAAGGAGAAAAAGGAAATTTAGATTGCAGTTATTATGTTTTGAGAGACAATTTGGCGAAAGCCAAAAAACAATTTCAAGATGTCCCAAGGATGCTAAAAGCTTTTGAACATTGGTTTGGGCCGTATCCTTTTTATGAAGACAGTTACAAGTTAGTTGAAGCTCCGTATTTAGGAATGGAACATCAAAGTAGCGTAACGTATGGAAATGGTTTTCAAAACGGCTATCGAGGAAGGGATTTAAGCGGAACGGGCTGGGGATTAAAATTTGATTTTATTATTATTCACGAATCGGGGCATGAGTGGTTTGCCAATAATATTACCTATAAAGATATTGCTGACATGTGGATTCACGAGAGTTTTACGAACTATTCTGAAAGTCTTTTTGTAGAATATTACTATGGAAAAGAAGCCGGATTTGAATATGTTAGAGGGACAAGAAAAGGAATAAAAAATGACAAGCCAATTATAGGGAATTATGGTGTAAACAACGAAGGCTCTGGTGATATGTATCCAAAAGGAGGGAACATGTTGCATACTTTACGCCAAATTGTAAATGATGATGAGAAATGGAGAGGAATATTACGAGGTTTAAATAGTAGTTTTTATCACCAAACAGTTACTACAAAACAAATTGAAGACTACTTAAGTCAGCAAGTTGGAATCGATTTATCAACTGTTTTTAATCAGTATTTAAGAGATACTAGAATTCCAACATTAGAATATTTTTGCAAGGATAATCAACTGCGTTATCGCTGGACAAATTGTGTTACTGGTTTTAATATGCCTGTGAAAGTAAGGCTGAATGGAAAAGAAGAATTGCTACAACCAGAAACTGAATGGAAGAGTATTCCAGTAAATACTGAAAATTCAAAATTGGAAATAGACAAAAACTTTTATGTAGCCAGTTTTAATATTACCGAGTAAATCCCAAAAGGTGTGTTTCGAAAATATATGAAACACACCTTTTTTATTTTTTCTTAAATTGTATCGGATTTTCACCCACTACTTTTTTGAAAATTCTATTAAAATATGACAGACTTTCAAATCCACATTCATAGCAGGTTTCAGTTACGTTTTTATCACTTTTCAAAAGTCTTTTAGCTTGCTCAATTCGATATTGATTTAAAAATTCTGTAAATGTCAATCGCGTCATTTTCTTAAAATAACGACAAAAAGCCGCTTTAGATAAATGAGTTAAATGGGAGATTTCTTCAATAGAAACAGCCCTTTGGTAGTTTTCCTCTATAAATTTATAAACTACTTTTAATCGCAATTGTTCTTTGTTATTATATAGATTTTCAAATGGTTTATCGTGCAAAAAAGTCATTTCATTTGATGTTGCTAAAATCTGAAATAATGATAGCACTTCTATGAATTGTTCGAAATGAGATAAAAGATGAATTTTTTGAAGCCTTATTCCAATTTTATCTTTTACAGCTCCATGAAAACAAATAACCTTTTTTGAGTTATCAAATAATTGATAAATAGAACCCAATTCAGGAGTTGTTATAAAGTCATTTTTGAAAAAATCTTCTTTAATCTGTAAAACTACTTTTTCATATTCGGTTTTAATTCCATAATCAAAATTCAAATGCGGAATATTGGAACCTATAAAAACCAAATCGCTTCCTTCAAAATTGCCAATATGGTCGCCTATGCGTCGTGTTCCATTTGGTGCTACAATGAAAGTTAATTCAAATTCAGGATGAAAATGCCAATAATAAAAATCATTCAATTTTGGATTTACCAATATTCTAAATGAACTCCCGGCTAATCTTTTTATGTCCTCAAAAACTATTTTCATATCTCGGTAGTTCTATAATTGTCCAATATAATACATAATCTTATTTAAAGTTACTAAAAAAAATCAATATTGTACAAATAGCAGTAAATTTTGTGGAAGTAATTAGTTTTCTCTTTTTCTACTTTTGAAATAGTAATAACACCAAATATAAAAACTATGGAAAAGAATAATCAATCAATGACACCAACTATGGTTCCCACAATGGCACAAAATAATGCCCACAAAGATATTCCGGGAAATCCATCGACTGCAAAATCCAGCACAACAAAATTAAATGATCGTTCTAATGGCAAATCTTTACGTTTGCTTACCGAAGAAGATTGGAAATTTTGGATTGAAAACGGCTACATTGTCATAAAAAATGCTGTACCAAAAGAAAATGCTAAAAAAATGGGTGATTTTTTATGGAAATTTGAAGAAAAAAATAAAAATGATCCAGAAACTTGGTATGCTCCGCCAAGAGCCGAAATGCAAATGAAAGAGCTTACGAATAGTGGTATGGTTGAAGTTTACAATCATCAATACCAATGGGATAATCGACAAATGGGAAAAGTATATGATGCGTTTGTAGATATTTGGGGAACGGAGAAATTATGGGTAACCATTGACAGAGCGAATCTGAATTTACCAGTTCGTCCAGGTTTTGATTTCAAAGGATTTATTCATTGGGATTATGATCCGGAAACAAAACCTCAAAACGTACAAGGAGTTCTCGCTTTGGCAGACCAAATGGATGAAAATATGGGAGGATTTCAATGTATTCCAGATTTATATCGAAATTATGATACTTGGAAACTGACACAACCAGAAGATAGAAATCGTTTTAAACCGGATGTTACCGGACTCGAAGATAAATTTGTAAAAGTAAAAATGGAAGCTGGTGATTTATTAATTTTCAACAGTACGCAACCGCACGGTATACGTCCCAATATTACAAAGGATAAAGTAAGAATGGCACAATATATTTCTATGATGCCGGCTGAAGAGGAAAATGAAGAACTGCGTCAATGGAGAGTCAATTCATGGAAAAATCGAATTGCACCTGAGGGATACGCCTTTCCTGGAGATCCCCGTAATTGGGAACAAAATAAATATGAAACAGCCAAACTGAGTGAATTGGGGAAAAAATTATTGGGAGTAACAAAATGGTAAAAGAAGAGGGATACTAAGTATCCCTCTTCTTTATATAACCATATTTCTCTAGAAAATTATATTAAGTTATTTTTAATATAATTGTAACTTACCGCTACGGATTCTATTGGATTGGGTTTATAATTAGATTCATGTTCTAAAAAGAAACGCTTCATTCCAGCAAGTTCAGCTTGAGCAAAAATTGATTTAAAATCTATTGTTCCAGTTCCTATTTCTGCATTCCAATCCGGATTACCTTTATCCATATCTTTTACATGCCACATTTTGAAACGTCCTGGATGATCTTTAAATAATTGTAAAGGATTATTTCCTGAACGTACTGCCCAGTATAAATCTAATTCAAAGTCAACTAAGTTTTTATCTGTATTATTTAATAAAACCTCATACCCTGTTGTAGACTCAAATTTTTCAAATTCAAAAGCATGATTGTGATACGCTAATTTTAACCCTGAAGCTTTGCAAATTTCAGCTGCTTGATTTATTTTCAACGCTAATTTTTTATAATCATCGATACTTTTTCCTCTTAAGTTTTCTAAAATATAAGGTACCGTTACATGCTCACTTCCTAAAATATTAGCAGTCTCAATATAAGATTTAAGAGATTCTGTTGAACCATTTTCTATATATCCGTTGAAATCAAAATGATTACTGGTAGCCTTTAAACCATTATCACACAGCATCGATTTAAAATCCTTTACAGAAGTACCAAAAAAACCATTCTTTGGGGAATATCCAAAAGTTTCTACTTCATTAAATCCTACTTTTCCAACTTGTGCTAACACGCCTTTGACATCTTTGGGTAAAGTTTCTCTTAGTGTCCATAATTGAATTCCAATCGCTTTCTTTCTCGAAGTAAATGCAAATGAAGGAGCAATCGCTAATGCTCCCAATGCCAAACCGCTATTTATTAAAAAATCTCTTCTTTTTATCATCAGTTGTTTTTTTTAAATTATTAAATATCACATATTGCTATAGCCTGTTTTAAGGAGGCTAGTTTGTTTGGATTTTTAGGAATAAATTCTTGACCTACAAATCCTTTATAATCTGTTTTGGCAATCGCTTTCATTATTGCCGGGTAATTTAGTTCCTGTGTTTCGTCTATTTCATTTCTACCTGGAACACCTGCAGTATGAAAATGTGCAATATAATGGTGATTTTCATTTATATTTCTAATAATGTCACCTTCATCAATTTGCATGTGGTATATATCATAAAGCAACTTGAAATTTTCAGAATTCAAACGTTTTGCTAGTTCGACTCCCCAATATGTTTTATCACATTGATAATCTATATGGTCAATTTTGCTGTTTAACAACTCCATTACCAGCGTTACATTATATTTTTCTGCCAATGGAATTAGTTTCTGCAAACCAATCACGCAATTATTCCAACCTTCTTCATCTGTTTTTCCTCTTCTGTTCCCGCTAAAACAAATTAGATTTTTATGCCCTGCTTTTGCAACAAGCGGAATCATTTCCGTATAATTCTTTATTAGCGTTTCGTGGAATTTGACATCGTTGAAACCATCAACCAAATTAATTTCGGCTCCGTTACACATCGTAGATACCAAATCATATTTCTTTAATATTGGCCAATCTTTTGGACCAACTAAATCAATACCTGTGATTCCTAATTTTTTCACTTCGATGCAAAGTGTTTCTATGTCAAAATCACTAAAACACCATCGAGCAACAGAGTGATTTATGTTTCCTTTTAAAAAATTAGATATCATATCTGTTCCATTTTTTGGCATTGCCAAAGCAGAAAATCCAGATGGAATACTCAAAGCCGCTGTTCCAGCAAGAATTCCTTTTATTGCTGATCTTCTATTTAAATTACTACTCATCTTTTTGTTTTTATACTGCAGGAATTTCCTCTACTGTTTTAGTTTTGTCATTGAATAAAAGAGCAAAAAGTAAAAATACACCGAAGGCTATACCTGCTGGAATAATCCATACCATTTTCCAATCAATGGCTCCATCAATCGTTTTATAATTATCTGTTATCCAACCCGCAACTGCAAAACCTATTAACATACCTACACCGTAAGTAGCCAGAGTTATTAAACCTTGCGCAGCACTTTTATATTTTTCACCTGCTTTTGAGTTGGTGTAAATTTGACCCGACACAAAAAAGAAATCATAACAAATACCGTGTAAAGCGATACCTATAATAAGCATAAGGCTCAAATCACTTCCATTGCCATAAGCAAACAAAACATAACGGATAGCCCAAGCCAACATACCTACTAGAATAGTTTTCTTAAAACCAAAACGAGTAAAAAACACAGGAATTAACAGTAAGAATAGTGCTTCAGATATTTGACCAATAGCCATTTTTCCAGTTGGATTTTCAACTCCTGCTTCTGTTAAAAAGGGATGTGCATTTTGATAATAAAAGGCTAGGGGAATGCAGATTAGAATTGATGAGATAAAAAAGATTGCGAAATTTTTATCTTTCAAAAGTTTTAAAGCATCGAGACCAATTATATCTCCAATTTTTATTTTTTCAGTTGCAGCAACTTTAGGGGGGGTTTTAGGTAATGAAAAACTAAACAATCCCAAAATTAAAGCTGCGATTCCTGCCAAAAGAAATGTATTTTTTAATAATCCTTGAGTAACACCTTCGGCAGAATCCCAATGGAATAAAAAGCTAATGGATAATCCGGCTAAAATCCAACCGATAGTTCCCCAAACTCTAATATTTGCAAATTCTTTTTCTGGATCTTTCATTTGATTAAAAGAAACTGAATTTACAAGTGCCAATGTTGGCATATATAAAATCATATACCCTAAAACATAGGAATAAAAAACGCCTACATCATCTGAAACATACATTTGATACATCAAAAATGCTCCAATAATATGAAGAATACCTA
Organism: Flavobacterium melibiosi; assembly: GCF_048158545.1. NCBI lineage: Bacteria > Pseudomonadati > Bacteroidota > Flavobacteriia > Flavobacteriales > Flavobacteriaceae > Flavobacterium > Flavobacterium melibiosi. The sequence continues at coordinate 134,176 of NZ_JBLNKU010000013.1, forward strand.
AAATTTTCTCGGCATTAAAATAGCGGTCTGCAATCAAACCTATGACAAATGGAGCAATAATGGCACCCCAAGATTGGGTTGAAAAAATGGAAGCCGTTTCAGAACCTGAAGCATGTAAATTGCTTGCTAGAAAAGTTCCTAATGTTACAAACCATGAGCCCCAGATAAAAAATTCTAGGAACATCATTACAGATAATTTAATTCGGATTGTGGTATTCATTGGTTTTAAGTTAGTTAATATAAATGGTTTAATAGTTTTTATTTTTAAATTAATTCTAAAGAAATAATCTGGTAGATTACAATTCTTTAATTACAATATTTCTGTACCAAACAGCATCACCATGATCCTGTAAGGCTATTTTTCCTTTTTTGAATGTTCCGAAATCTTTCCAAGCAGCAAATTTACTTCCAGCAACAAGTGATTTCCAATTGTCATCCCAAAGGGTTGTTTTTACAACAATCACCTCATTTAATTTTAAAGTAAGTTGACCATTATTACTAATTATTTCAACAGTATTCCATTCCCCAACAGGTTTAACAGGCTCAATATCACTTTTTATCAAATCATATAAATTTCCCGCTCTGTGTTTGGTTATTTTTCCATCAGGATGTCCATCATTATCAAGAACCTGCATTTCCAAACCTGTTTCATAAGTGTTTTTGTATTTTTTAGGATCTTCATGAATATAAAAAATAATTCCACTATTAGATTTTGGTGCTACTTTCCAATCTATTTTTAAATGAAAATTAGAGTATTCTTTATCAGTCACAATATCGCCACCCTGACCATTTTCTTTTGCAGTTGGATCAAAATGCAAGGTTCCTTCTTCAATTTTCCATGCCGCGCTTACAGTAGTTTTTCCATAGGTATGCCAGCCATCGGTAGTTTTACCATCAAATAATGGTTTAAATTCTTTTTGGGCATTTGTTATTTGTACCATGACTATTAATGTTAATAAACTTAGGATTTTTTTTATCATGATGATTGCTTTAAATACTTTTATAAAGCTAAATTATTCCAACCCTGACGATATTCCCGTTTTACAAATTGATTAACATCATCAAAATTTGTAATTTTCATAGCATCATTATCCCAGAGTAATTTTACTGATCGACCTGGATATTTCGTTTTACCAAGTGTTTCTTTTTGAATATCATAGCCTCTGATAGCCAAATTAGCCATTAATAAGGCCTCGGTTAAAGGACCAGCGATTTCAAAAGGAGAACTTAATTCTTGTTTACCATGACCTGCAATTGCAGCTTCTACCCATTGTTTATAATGGCCGTTAGATCCATCAATAACTCGATTGTATTTTTGTGCAACATTTATATTTTGATTTTTTGTCAAAGGAAGTAAACGAGGGTTCATCCCATAAGTGTCACACATCATTTTTCCTTTTGTACCAACAAATAAAGTACCGTTTCCACCATCTCCAAAAATTTCATTTGGTTCTAATTCTAAAGGTCTTTCTGGTTGAATTCCTCCATCCATCCAATGTAAAGTTACATCGCCATTCGTTTTATTGGTTTTAGGAAAAGTTAATGTCACATGGCTCGAAGGCGGACAACTTTGTGGAAAGTAACCTCTTTTAAATTCATCTACATAGACGGATCCAACACTACATTGCACATCTTTAGCATATTTTAAGTTTAATACGCTAAAAGGAGCTTCAATCAAGTGACAACCCATATCTCCTAATGCGCCAGTACCGTAATCCCACCATCCACGCCAGTTGAAAGGAACTAATTTGTCTACATAATCTCTTTGTGGAGCAGTTCCTAACCATAAATCCCAATCTAATGCTGCAGGAATTTCTGCTTTTGTAGTAGGCCAGGGGATACCTTGTGGCCAAACTGGACGATCAGTCCAAGCATATACAGTATGAACATCTCCAATTAAATCGGCTTCATGCCATTCCTTCATTATTCGGGTTCCATCGTTTGATGCACCTTGATTCCCCATTTGGGTTACCACTTTGTATTTTTTTGCTGCTTGAGTCAAGATACGAGCTTCATGAATATCATGTGTTAAAGGTTTTTGAACATACACATGCTTACCTAATTGCATCGCAGCCAAGGTTTGTATCGCATGATTATGGTCCGGCGTTGCAACTGAAACAGCATCAAATTTTTTATGCTCCTTGTCAAACATTTCACGCCAGTCTTTGTAATACTTGGCTTTGGGAAATGCAGTTACACTTTTAGACGCTCTTCTATCGTCAACATCACAAAGAAAAGCAATATTCGCTTTTCCACTCTTATCAAACATAGCAATATCAGATTGCCCTTTTCCACCCACACCTATACTAGCAATTAATAAACGATCACTTGGAGCTACAAATCCTCTTCCCAAAACATGTCTAGGAACAATCATAAATGCCGCAGCGGCTATAGCACTAGTTTTTATAAAATCACGACGGTTAGTTATGATTTTATTCTCTTTATCGTCTTCTTTTTTAATATTCATTATAAGATGTTTGTTATTTATTATGAAATACAGAAAATTAATTGATTCTCGAATTATTGTCTAGGTTGACTGCGTTTTGGATTTTTTTATAGTCCTAAATTTTTCAAGTTAAATGCTTTGTTCGTTTCTACCGCTGCAAAATCATCAAAAGCTTTATCAGTTACTTTTATAATATGTTTCTTTATAAATTCAGCACCTT
>NZ_JBLNKU010000014.1:0-131376 GCF_048158545.1 Flavobacterium melibiosi
TAGGTACGGTTATAATATCTTTCTTGTACACTATATCCACACGCCCGCCATCCACAAACTTAGACTTCTCATGTTCAAATCCATCTGCAATATTAGAATGTTCAAAATATAAAATCATACTGTCCTGCAAATCTTGCTCATGGGCTTTGGTACCTTTTCCTTTTGCAGATGTACTGTATAGAAAGGAAAAACGTTTCTTTTCATTTCCAACAAATGTTGAACGGCAATAACGAATAACTTCTTCGAGTATGGCTGAAAATATCATCCTTTTTTCTGTTGGATATTCAGGAAGCAACGTATCAATTTCCCGCATCAAGAGTTTAAATATCTCTTCTCCTGGTAAACTACCAGTCCGTATTGATAAGTTACTATTGTAGTTATTCTTTATAAACTGCCCAATTCCTTTCGCAAAAGACAGTTCCTTCTTCTGAATTTTATTATAGATTTCAAGGCCTTCTTCAGCACCCATAAATTCGACTAACATCGCCAATACTTCATTATCATCTATTGTTCCATTATCTTGATCTGGCAGAGATTGAAGGATTGAATCGATGAAATCAACCAATCTTTTATCACTTTGAGACTGGAGGGCAATTAGTCTCTTTCGTTCCCTATAAAGATGAAAATTATAAATATTTGATTCTATTTTAGAAATCGACTCCTCAACAATTTTCTTGGTAATATTTGTAAATTTAGAATTGTGCAATTTTAATTTTTCTATTTCCAAGCTTGCCTCTAGAATCATTTGAGTCTCTTGCCTAACATCCAGCCATTCCTGTGATCTGCTTACAATCTTATACTTTCTATTTAAAGATTCAAACATTTGAAAAATTAGATATTCAAATTCCAGATCAGTAGCATCAAAATCATACAAAGCTCTAAGCTGTAAATTCTCATATAACTCAGTAACAGTTGTTGTCACACCTTCTTGATCATTTGACAACAAAGCTTTTGTCAATTGGATTAACATAATGTAAAACTGGGCATCATTCCTGTTCTCCATTACATTTTCAGCTGCAAGAAAATATTTTTCAGCCTCAGAGATTGTACTAATAAAATTTGGAAAATCGTTCTTAGACCTACTAAAAAAGAAGGTTTTAATCCCTAAAAAAAGATAAGCCTGACTGGATATATCACCGTTGTCATGATCGGTAAGGTCTATAACTTTATGCTCTATTTCACTTGTCAAAAGCTCAATAAAAAAAGGCAATTGCTTTAATGCAATGTCTATTAATTCATTTGTATTACTCGATAGAAAATCAAATAAAACACCTAGAGAAGAATAGCGGTTTTTTATTATGTTAACTGCTGTCAGCTCGCATATAATCTTGCAGGCGGATCTCTTAATATACGTGTTTTCAGTGGTATTAATTATTTCTTTTAAAAAGTCTAAGACAGTAGAGCCATCTTCATTCTCTACATTCACATTGGCATAGAAATTATCTAAAAAAAGAATCTTTGAAAAATCAGTGCCTAAAAGTACATTTTTATCCATAGCGTTAAAAGACAAAATGATCCTCCTCTTTTATAAATGTCTTTTCCTTGTCAGTAATATGGGAGAAATCTCGCAGTGCAGAACCAACAAATATTTGCAATTTATCTTTGAATCGGTCATTAATACTTTTAAAGATATCAGACAAACCCTGTAAATGCTTGGGCACCATCTCCTCACTACCTGGCGAATCAAATATCAAAAACCTCGGATGCCTTCCTAAATTATGTTCAATATCCAACTGAATCAAACTTAAGTAAAATGCGAGCTTAACTCTTAATTTTTCACCTTCGGTAAGATCAGTAAAACTTACTGCAATACCATGTTGTATAAAAATTAGTTCATACTTATCCGAAATTTCTATATTATCTATGCTCAGCAGGCCAAAGGCATGAACCTCATTAATGATTAATTCCTGCAGTTTGCTAAGAATATCCTTATTCAACTGTACACGCTTTTTTTCCAGACCCTTAAGCGCATAATCCAGAACCTCCCGTTTTAAATTTAGATTTGCCATTTTATTGGAATCTATTTGTGATTCCTGCTTAGCGATCTCATTAAGCTGGAATACCAACACTGCCTCTTCCTTGATAAAATTATCCTTTTTATTTAGTAAATCAGTAAATTTCGATCTTTGTTTAGCAATAGATTCAATCTCTGTTTGAATCTCTGACAATTTACGGCTGTCTGTTTCTATAGGAGTGAGTGCTACAGATTTTGCATATCCCTCAGCATTCTTTTTTCGCAATATTTCGATATCACCATAACGCTTTTTAAGGGTGTTATTAATTTGTTCTAATTTCGCTTCGTGTTTACTCCTTTCATCTTCTAAAAGTTTCGCTTTTTCATTTATTTCTTCTGGATCAACTTTTTGCTCATTAGACTCTTCCCCGCATAAACTGCATAAATGATCTTCTCTTTCACTTTTCTTTTTATCTTCACTGACTTTTTTTTCACAGTGCGGGCAGGTTTTTATTTCAAGATTTGTGAAGAAACTTTCTGATTGCCGATATATATCGATATTGAGCTCTCGTTTTTTCAACTTAGTTATTTCTGAAGAAATCTTTATTTTATCACCCTCAAGACTTTGTAATTCTACCTCAAGGGCAATCAATTCATTTTTCCCTCTTTGATAAGCTTCTGAAACGACCCTCTGCTGTTTTCTTGACTCATTAATTTTTTCAGACAATTTGTTGTATTCCTCTACCAAAGGGCGATCATTGAATTCAATTTTTTGCCCCTCCTGAAGAGCTTTCATTTCAAGAGTAACTTCAGCCAGCCTCTTTTCTAACTGTACTTTGTTGCTTTTATTAAACTCCAGCTTGGTTTTATCCATTAGTTTCATTTTCCCAATAGTCTCCATGACCCTGTCCATTTGAATATTTAACATATTAATCGGGTATGTTAAGGGTAACCCTAAGATCATTTCGAATATTTTTTTCCCTTGTGAGCCATATTTTTCATTATCAAAAAAGAGATACTCATAATTACTAGACTCCAAATAAATAGATTTAAAGTACGTGGCCCAGCTAAGACTAGAAGTATTCATTTCAAAAGAATCCTTGGCACTATTTTTTTGGGTATACTTTAGGGTATAAAATGAAAACTGCTCGAAAAAAAAGTCCTGTATCTTCTCTTCGAATTGAATCCGGTTATTAAATTCAAACTCAACCTCTTTTTGTGCATCATCAAGCTTTTGATTTTCCCTTAACTCAATGAACTTATCAATTGAAAATCTATAGACACCCCCCCTGTCCCTTCCTGTCCTATTAATGTAGCATGTATAGATTATTTTACCAATAGTAAATTGAAGGAATATTTCAGTAATCCAGGGTTTGATATCTTTTTTAATACTATCTGCTCCAGTTAGAGCAAATTTTATTATTTTAAAAATAGTGGATTTTCCTTTGTGGTTGTCAGCGATCCAAACATTAATACCTTGATAAACTGGCTGATCGAATATAAAGCTCTCACCGGTTTTCTTTTGCCCCGTAAATAGTAACCGATCAATTATTAGGGATTTCCCTAATGAATTTGGACTATCTTTATTGTAATCTTCTTCTAGATGAAGGATTTCTTCCACTTCTTCTAAAGTGATATTCTCTGCAAATTGCTCGTGAACGTACTTGAGAAAATCTTTATAATTAATCCGTCTTTCGTCCATTATAATGATTTATTAAATCTTTGAAAATATGCTAGTTTCACCTTGCTATTAATATTCTGAATATGGCTGCGGTAAGAGATATTACTATACTCCCCATATCTATATTGCCTGGATTTTAACTCTGTCCCTGAAAAGCTCCCAAAATATTCCTTTATCAACATACAACGATTATAATACCATTCTACTGCTGAAATATCATTGAGAAATCGGGTAATTTTATTGGAGCCTTCATAAGTTATGTAGTATATTTTATCATATGTCTTTCCATCAGATCGTTTTTTACTTTCATGTGTGATTAAGCCAACGCTGACAAGATATGCTATCACATCATCAATACTTTCATATGCTCCATGAAAAAATTTCTCCATTTCTTCCACCCGCAATTCGGGTTCATTTTCTAAATAAATAGCTTCAATTATTTTCCCAATCTTTTCCTTATCATTTGATGTATTATTATCTAATAAATCCATTAATTCCATTGAAAGAAAATCAGGATAGCGAAGAAGAAAATCTAACGCTTGTATTTTTATCTCACTGCGAAATACACCATATTTGCCTGATCTTTTATCCTCCAATGGATCACAAAAAGTATAAAGAATGATCATAATACGTAAGCGATCACGAAATTTTTTAAGATAGTCCTCCATAGATATTATATTTTGTGTAATGCTAAGATATAGAAATATCTGATAAAGCATTGTGACAGGTTTTCAATTATATGCTGCCTCTGTTTTAAAGTAAGCTTCTATCTCTTGTTTTAAATTCCGAGTTCATTATATTAAGATACAATATTAATCCTACTCCATAAATCCGACCTTAATCTCAATCAACATATCCATACTAGCCTGAACAGTATTTTCGAAAAATTCAGCCATGATTTTTGCTATTTCACTACTGGCAGGGCTCACCGTATTCTTATCCAACAGGGATGCGATCCTGACATACAACTCTTTATTCAGTCTTGCTATTTTTGCCATATCCCGCCCCATAACGCGTGCAGCCAGCATATCGAGTTCTTGATCCTGCCCAAATAAATCGAGATGGTTTGCATAAATCTCTTCGGCATACATGTCGAAGAAGTGCTTTAAAATCTTACTGATGTCTTTGATATCGTCCCTGCGGATTTCAGGTCGGTCCTCATATGCCATCAACTTTAATAACACTATTCCCGGAAGCGTACAGAATTTAAAGTGGTGCTTTCCTTCCAGTTCTGCTTCCGGAAGTCCGGCATCATATATCTCCTTAAAACCGGGAACACTAACATCTGTAAGACCGGTGCCTTCGACCCTTACATGAGATCCTTTACCTTCTATCTCACCAAACGGCAGTAAATCAACTTGAATGTAACTTTTCCATACCAGTACAAACGCATTGCCTTTATATGGATGGAATCCTTCAATCTCTATCAGATATTTTTTTAATCCTTCATAGGTTCCTTTATCATTGATGAAAACAGCAAAATCAATATCTCCCGTAATGCGGCTTGGTGGAATGTCATTTATTGCGGACATCCAAACATCACGTGCCACTGCCCCAACGAGATAGAAATCTATACTAAACTTTTTTAAACCCCTCTCCAGCGCCGTAAGCATTTCTGAAAGTTTTGCTTCCTGCCTTAATTGCTTAAAACTTATCTTGTAGGTACTCATCGTATATTTTTTGTGCTGTTTCTGTACATCTTCTATCTCCCTTATTCATTAAATCGGCATATGCCAAAAGTGGATGCACTGCATTTTCGTTTACTAAATCATGTTTCCAGAATTTCTTAAATACCTTGACATTACCTTGCTTGTCCGGAACCAATCTATAGTTTCTGATCAAATCATTCCATTCTTCTGCGGTATAGATTGTCAGCTCTTCTGGACGCAGGTAATTTGTATAAATTGCCCCTGCGGGTTCACCACCCCAATATGTTTCTTGGTTTTTAAGAGGAATTTCTTTCCAATTGTAAAAATCTTCTTCCTTCAGAAACCTGAATGTACCAATATTTAACGTTGGCTTAAGGCGTTTCTCATATTCCAAAATCCATTTTTCCAACAGTTGCTTCTTATTTTCCAGCTTTTGCTCATTCTTTGTCAGCTGTAACAGATAACCTTCCTGTGCCAGCCCATTGAATATATTATTGATGTTGCCCAAGCCTGTACCGGTGCGTAGCGCTATTTCACGATATGGCCGATTTACCCATTCTTCTTCAATTAGAAACTGAAATATGACCTGTAGCCCAGTCTTTGTAAAGGCACGGTTGCCGCCAGTAGCTGCAGTAACCTCATTTTTCCTGCCGTCAATATTAATGTAAAGCCCATCCATTAGCAGGAACATGTTTCCGCTTGCCTCCAAGTAATTGATTTGCTTTTCTTTTAACTCCTGCTTAACCTTAGGAAATATACGATCAGCAACTATCATAAATGGTGCTTCACTACGTGCCTTATCCTCCATAGTGGTAAGATGCATTCCACGTAGTTCTTTTTTAACTTCTACATTTAATACAACAGCAGGATGATACTTCATATGAAGCGTCAGCTTTCCATCAATGATACCATCATTAGTTGCTTCTCTCCATTCAGCACGTATCTCATCTTTATGAAGATTATGTATTGCGTTCTGTATAATGTACTGCTCATTCATCTTGTTCACTTTATACTTGTGTTCACGAAAACGTGAACACTTAATATTAGTGAACAAATATATAATTATTTAGCTACATCAACAACATCAGCAACAACTATTTGTATTATACTACATCTAATATATAATCAATAACTCTATCAGTACTAGTAACATCAACTATTTGTGCTCTAACTAATCTAATACAATTAATCAATAACTCTATCAACAGCAGTTTAAAAAAACTTAAACATCGATTTAGAGATTTTGTCATATTGATAAAATTTTCTGATCATTAGAACCATTTCCCAATCTCTTCATTGCTTCCCCTTCATTTTTATATTCAAAAACCAGTATGCTTTTGTCTTATTTCAGGAGCAAAGGTAACTCCGTGTTCTTAACGCAATAGCAAGGCCTAGTCCTTCAGATTTGATAAAAAATCTCCACCCATGCGGGTTGTATTTTTTATCAAAGCCTTGCTATTGCTAAACACTAACCTTTTTATGCTCATGAAACAAAACATAGCATACTCCGGCTCTTTAAACGAATAAAAAAAAATGTCAGCAATGAGAAATAAAATATTAAAAAAGGTAATGATGAAACAAAACAGCACCTCCTCTCATTGCCGAATAAATAAAATTCAAAAAAAAATTAATTCACTAAAAAAGCAAAAATCATGAACATTATCGGAAGAGTGACAAAAGATGCGCAGGTACGCACATTGTCAAACAGCAAACAGGTAGTAAATTTTTCAGTGGCGACCAACGACAGCTACCGAAATAAAGCGGGCGAACGTATAGAGCAGACAACCTTCTTTGATTGTGCCTACTGGCTTAGCGCAAAGGTAGTGACCATACTCACTAAAGGCACTCTTGTGGAACTCACGGGCAGGGTAAGTGCAAGAGGATGGACAGGCAATAACGGAGAAGTGTACGCAGGTTTGAACTTCAACACCTCGCAAATCAAATTGCACGCAGGCGGTAAAAAATCCGAAACGGCACAAACTGCCACAGGAATCAATAATAACAAAACGGAAAACGACCTCCCATTTTAACTGCAGGTTTTCAAACAATTTTTAACCTTTTTAAATCATTTTATCATGGCACATAATATCAATTTCAACGAGAGTACAGGGCGTTATTCATTTTTCAGCGTTCAGCAAAAAGCGTGGCACAATTTAGGTCTAATTGTAGAGGACTATCCAACAAGTGCGGAAGCCATAAAACACGCAGGGTTAGACTATGAAGTCATTAAAACACCTTTATATACCAATGGCTCAGGAATCATTGAAACCGCAAATGGTATCGAAATAGGCAGTAACGAACTGCACGTTCCCAACTACTTTGCCAATATCCGTACCGATAACAATGCCGTATTGGGTGTGGTTGGTAAAGACTACCACATCGTACAAAACCGTGAAGCGTTCAATTTCTTCGATGCTATTGTAGGCGGTGGCGAGGGAATACTGTACGAGACTGCGGGGGCATTGGGACAGGGCGAACGCATATTTATCACAGCTAAACTGCCCGATTATATCCGAGTGGGCAATGGCGATGATGTTACGGAAAAGTACATTTTCCTAACCACTTCACACGATGGCAGTGGAAGCATAACAGCAGCCTTCACCCCTATCCGCATTGTTTGCCAAAATACCCTTAACGCCTCGCTTCGTTCGATGAGCAACGTGGTACGCATCAAACATACTTCGGGAGCAAAACAGCATTTGGAGAATGCCCACAAACTTATGGGCTTGGCGGATACTTTAAGCACACAGTTAGAGGGAATATTCAACACTTGGGCTAAAGTAAAGGTAACTGACCGAGAAGTAAAAAAAATAATCCAATTAGCTCTTTGTCCGAATAAGGAAACATTGGATTTGATTAAAAAGGGTGCGGATGATGACGTTTCCACCGTGTTCAAAAATGTGGTACAAGATGCCTTTGCATACGCTATGACAAGCGACACTCAACAAATGGACACCACCAAAGGCACATTGTTCGGGGCGTATAATGCTGTGACAGGCTACTACCAAAATGTACGCAGTTACAAGGATGATGAAGCCAAATTACAATCCATTGTAATGGGCGGTACGGCACAAATGAAATCGCAAAAAGCATTTGAATTATGTACTGCCTTTTCAATAGACGGTGCGGAAATCTTAAATCTCAATTAATAATTACAGGCGACTGCCTGCAAAGGTGATCGCCTATTTAAAAATCGCAATCATGACAAAGGAAAATAAGGACAAAAACGAATTTGCTGACTACCTTTTCAACCAATTTGTAAAAGCAGAACGCAGGGACAAACAAGATTGGTCGCTGAATTATTGGAACGTTTTAACCCAATATGCAGAGATTGGATTGACTGACGAAGAACAGTCTGAAGAAAGATTATACGTATTTAAACTTGATATTATAATTAGGGAAGCTATGTCAGGCTGGAACACACACTTATTGATACTGCGTGGAAAAGAAGCCGAGCAGGATTACAGGGAAAGTATGAAAAAATATGAAGAACGCTTACGTGCCATTGGACATGACGAAGCTACAATTAAGCAAATGTTAGACTATAAAATCAAATTAAATTATGGAACCGACTAATTTTTTTAATCAGATAGCCCAAATGAACATTAAAGGAGATTTACAACTCACTATATCAAAGGGCATAGAAAACAACCTTATTGTTTCTATAATGCTTCAAAATGAGCAATGTGAAGATAATGCGAAACAACTCATACCACCACTTAATCTAAGAGGAACGGCAGAAGAATTGGACGAGGGATTTTTTCAGCAGATAACAACTCCTTTGCAAACCGCTTCAGGTTTAATGGTAAACATGGAAGCCTTTATGAAGCAATTGGACGAAGCCAAAAAGCAATCGGCAATGGAGAAAGAAAAAACCGAAAAAGAGAAAAAAGAACAGGAAGCCAAAGACAAGAAGTTTAAAGACGGTATGGCAAAGGCAGACGAATTAGAAAAAGAGGGCAAATTCCGTGAAGCATGGATGAAAGTACCCGAAATTACCGACTTCCCCGAAAAGGCAGACGAGATTCGCAAACGTAAATCGGAACTATCAAACCAGTTTTCTTCGACAGGTCTGTTTGCGACTGGACAAACTACCGTTTAACACAAAATCCAAGAGTTATGTTATTAGCAACACAGTTAGAACGAGTATTTATACTTAAAGATAAAGGACAGATCATCAGACTGACCGACCCCGAACCACGTTGGAGTGTGGAAGCGGTATTGAATTTTTATGCCAATACGTATCCCATACTAACCACCGCAAAAATAGCTGCACCCATTATCCGTGATGATAGGATAGAATACAAATTGGAAAGCGTAATGGGAACGAAAGGTTAAACTAAAAATCAAAAATGATGAACTATGCAACGCAATATATTATCGGGAACTATCAGCATACCTCAGCAGAAAACACAACGGCAACTGCACCAACAATTAGGCGAGTTCGCACAATGGATGCAAAGAGCCAAAGATGCAGACGAGGTACGGAAAGACAAACAGAAATCTGTACCGATAGCAATGCTACCGATGTTTTTTTAAAGTGTGTATTTCTGCCTAAACTGAAAACAGTGCAATCCGTACAGGCTTGTAAGAGAACAGCAAAAACGGAGAGGGATTTTTACAAGTCCCTTTCCCAACTTGCAGAACATTACGCCATTGAACCTTTACAAACGAAAGGTTATGGTTATCCCTACAATATGGTTTTGGCTATGTGGGATGCTGAAACCAAGTTAAAAATAAACAATTTCAATTGGGATAATTTACGTTTGGTACAGAATAGTAAGAAAACATTTTTTACGAGCGAAGAACGATACAGCACAGGTACAACCCTGTACTATATTCCAATTTCGCCACTCTTTCAAATGCTCCATGACCCAAAGCGTAAAAAGACGGCTCAATTGCTTGTTTCGGTTTGCAGTTATCTGTACCATATTGCCGATATACCGTATTACAGACAGGAGAACAGCTATTTATATTGGCTGTACGAAATGATGAACGATTGGGTCGAACAGGATGATTATACCGAAGAAACGGAAAGCTATATTGCTGAGATTGTAAAAGCCGAATGGATAGGCGAACGAATAGAACAAAAACTTTTCAACCGCATTAATTTACAGGTATTTGAACAGCGTTTAAACAACTTCAAAACCCGTGACACATTCGACCAAGAATGCCAAAAAGTGGCTTGCAATGCCTTTACCCTTTATTCCCAATATCCGCACGAGAGCATTTTCCGAAACGCACCAAGGCCCGAAGAAGACCCCTACAATGATGAAAACGACTCCGAAACTGTTGGAATGGAAAAATACATCTCCTTTATAGCTGATACTACAGGCTGGTTGTATGAGAGACTTGCAGACAGTATTAATAATGAGTTTAACGAGTATGGAGCAATGGAAGAACCGACCATTTGCAAACGCTTTGACGGAAGCAACATTAAACAAACCAATCTTGATTTTGAGAACCGCCTGTTTGCCCTTTTGGACGAACTCTGCACATTACTGTATGATTATAAAACGACAAGAAAATGAGCAATGTAAACGACATAACCGAGAATTTCGGAACGCTTTACCTCCCAAAATCCGCATTGGTTTTTTACCAAACCAAAGGAACGAATACCGATATGTACGTGGAGCATTTTGATATGGACAAAAATGGAAATCCTATCAATGCACATCCATTAAGCGTAAATGAAGCTAAAGTATTGGCAAAGGCTTTACACACCGATAAAGAAAAAGACAAAACCTTTTTAAAGCCAAAAGGAATTTTGCCGACCAATATACTGCACATCAATCCGAGTGAAAAAGGCACGGTGCTTTGGTACACCAAAGCACAGGAACAGCAATTATATTTTGTAAACGGTTTGGGCATAGCCAACGGCAAAGCGTATGTACCGCCAATGCTATGGTATGCCAGTAAAAATAGCCTTGCGGTATTTGCTCTTGCAACTGACAGAAGACCAACAGAAAACACATTATTGTATTATGCTCCTTTCTTTAATATTTATGAAGACGGCAAAGTATGTATGGGAACTGTAAGTATAGATATTAAAAATTCCGCTTCTGTGGAGGAATTTACAACTGCTTGGGAAAACTACTTTTTTAACAGCTATTTCAGCCATTTATTAGGAAAACAAAATCCCATAAAAGGGAATTGCGTAAGCCTTTGGAAAAAACTGATTGAAACAGGCGAAGTCTTTCCTAAAGAGACCTTGAAGAAGAACAACAAAACCCTTAAAAATCTTTTGTGATGGATACCGCGAAACAAAAAGTACATTTTACAGATAACTGTCTGATAAGCTCAACCAATCCCATTGCGGTAAACTTAATCGGTGCAGGTGGCACAGGCTCAAAAGTTTTGACCGCTTTAATGGAAATAAACCATAGCTTAATCGAATTGGAACACGCAGGGCTACGTGTCCGTCTATGGGATGATGATATTGTGACCAATGCGAATTTAGGGAGACAGCGTTTTGCTGAAAGTGAAACAGGGTTATACAAATCCGTTGCACTCATCAACCGTGCAAACCGCTTTTCAGGGACAAATTGGAAAGCCGAAACTGCAAAGTTTGAAAAAGACAGTTTGGGCAGAATACCCGAAGAAGCACAGGCAACTATTTACATTACATGCGTGGACAATGTACAGGCGAGGTTTGGCGTTGCTGAAATACTGAAAGAAATAAGCAACCGCAGACACCACAGGGACAAACCGAAATATTGGTTGGATTTTGGCAACAGCCAGCATACAGGACAAGTGTTACTGTCCACTATAGGAAACATTCACCAGCCCAATTCAGAGAAATACGAAACGGTGGCAAGCCTGCCAATGATTACGGAAGAATTTGGAGAATTATTGAAACAGTCTGAACAAGAGGACGACACACCGAGTTGCAGTTTAGCGGAAGCATTGGAGAAACAGGATTTGTTTATCAATTCCACTTTAACCCAGATGGGCTGTTCGCTTTTATGGAGCTTATTTCGATATGGTATGACACCGTACAGGGGATTTTTTCACAATCTGAAGGACTTCCGTACCCATCCCATAAAAGTCGCTTAATAGCCTAAATTGGGTGGCAAAAATGCAATTCCTCGCTTCGGTCGGAAACGCATTTTTGCATTAAATTGGTGCAACCACTTTGTCAAAATGTATCATTGCACAAATTCCTCTCTCTTACATTTTACCAAACAGGTAGCGACTTTTTTGCGTGGGATATTTGGTATCCCAAAAATTACACTAATTTTATTGAATACTATTTTAGGTATCAAATTAGAGATAGACAAATATAATGTTGAAAAATATAAAAGCGGTAGAAATATTAAATAAAATCATAATTCAGTGTTCAAGAAATCCTAAAATACTTTTCGTAGTAGATACAATAGGAGCATTACTATCGTGTGCTTTCCTTTTTATGATTGCAAAAAAGTTTAGTTTGAATTTTGGTATTTCAGAGACAGTTTGGGTTAACCTTTCGTTAATTGCATTATTAATGGCTTTTTATTCAACCTTCTGTTCTCTTGGAGTAAAACATCGTTGGATGTCATTTCTAATTTCAATTTCTGTAATCAATATTATTTATTGTGCTTTAACCATTGGAGTTCTAATCTATCACTGGTCAGAACTAACAGCTTTGGGTAAAACCTATTTGTCAGCAGAAATAGTAGTAATTTTATTGCTTGTGTTTTTCGAACTCAATACTGCAAAAACCATATCATTAAAAAAATGAGAGTAAGTAATATCCGTTATTAGTTTAATAATAGTTGTTACGAAAATCCAATTCCTTACTGCGGTCGGAAACGCATTTTTGCATTTAATCGGTGCAACCACTTTGCCAAAATGTACCGCTTCATAAATCTTCCTCTCTACATTTCATCAAACAGGATGCGACACTTTTTCATGGGATACTCATTATCCCTTTGTTGTTTTTGGGGACTTCTTTTCTTTTCACATGAGCGACCAAAGAAAAGAAGCAAAAGAACGTCGCTTTGGAGGTATCATTTTTACTAATCTCTTCATGAAATCATTTCCGACAAGAAAAAAGTGTGATTTGAAACTTTACTATATGAATTAAATAAAATCCTTGTAAATCATGCCATAGCAAAATCCCTCAATTTAATCATAATCATACTCTAGTGAATTAAGTTGATAAGTCGGATTATAAGCTCTCCCCGAATTTGTTACACGACCTGTCTCTGATATAAGATGTAATTCGCGTTTAGCCCTTGAACAAATTACATACAATAATTTTTCAGTGGCCCTGTTTCCAGTTTCATTCCAATTGGGTAATTTTCCATGTAATAATCCAAAAGCAATGACTGTATCAAACTCTTCTCCTTTAATGCCATGACAAGTATTAACAACAACACCTTCCTCATGTTTAAACATTTTTCTAAAACTCTCTATGTCTTTTGCTAAATCAAAATCAGAATTTTCAAGTCTTGTTTTTGCGCCATCAAAAAAAGTTGCCCAGTGTACTTCAAGCATCTCATTTGAAGAAATTGAAATTCCCAATTTCTCAAATAATTGAAGAAAGCATTCCTCCAAATATTGTAATCCATCGGTCTCTTCGGATGAAATTGAGTTTATTAACTTCAATAACGCTTTTGATTTGAATTCTTTATCCTCAAAGAGTATAATTCCTAAACTTTCTAACTCGTTGATAAGTTCTGATGCCCAACGCTTTCTTATTAGGAAAGATTTTGGGGAAGGTAAGACAAGAAATAATCTTGCAATTTTAAACCAAGTATTCTCTCTATTTTTGAGTAGTGGAGATAAACCGACTGCATCAAATTTTACATCGGGCAAAAGTGATTTTAATTTCCTTCCCATAGGAATTACAAGATACCAAGTCGGAGCAAGAACACATATCTCATGTTCAGGAACTCCATCAGCAATTTTCTGTTTTATTATTTCTGAAATACTAACTGTCAAATTATCCTTATGAACTGCTCTGTTATAGGTTATCACAGCATTATCATCTGCATTTGTACCTAGTGCTTTTATATCAATGTCAGTAGTTTGAAAGTTTCGGTAATAATCAATAATTTGTTGGTTAGACCTATAATTCCCCGATAATTCTTTACTTGTGAAAACAACTCCAAACTCCTTCTTAATCTCCTCAAGTTCTTTTGCCACACCTCCCAATGAACCGTAAATAGCTTGATCAGAATCTCCAACAAAAAACATCTTACAATTCCCAGATGCTCCCTTCATTATTTTTGCTAAAATTGCGTACTGTAACTGTTGCGTATCTTGGTATTCATCTACACATACCAAATGAAACATATTTTTAAGGATTTCAGAGATTTTAGGATATCCTAAAATCAATTTATGTGCATAATGAAGTATCTGGTCGAAATCAATCAATTTTTTACTGGCAAGTGATTCGTGGTATTCATCAATTAATGACCTATATACTGTTTCTTCTTTTTCTCCATTTGGCAGATATTTCGTAGACACGGAATCCCAAAAGTTAAGTCCATAAGTTTTTTTCAAGTCACTCATCAAATCTTCAGAATTGTATTCATCTGAAATTGAAAACCCATTCTTAAGTTCATCTAAATAACACATATAAGGTCTTGAAACAGCAGTATGTGAATAGTGGGCAAAATGAATAATCCCTACCTCGCTATAATCCTTTTGACTCGAAGCATATATAATCGCATCCTTATCTGTATTTAACGCATATTCAGAGATGCCATCAATACTGTCAATCACCTTACCATTTGGGTTGCGGATCTGCATCAGGCATTTTTCACCGTAACCTTTATTCAGGGTGATTATATATTGGCCATTCTTTGCCAGCTCATACCGCTTAACATTGTCATAAACCGCAATTTTGCCTGTGGGCAGCTCCATTACTTTTAGTTTTGAATCGGGAGATAGAAAAGCAAAGAGTTGTTCGCCTCCAAAACGACCGTCATTTCCTTTTGGGAAAACATAGCTTTTATTTTTAGCGGTGTTCTGCACAAATAAAGTATCACTGTGGTTTCCGTAACGCATCGCATAACTTGCCCATTTTCCTTGGTCGGAAATGGCTTTTACTTCTAGTGTTCCCCATCTCTGGTAATCGTTCTCGGTTAATGCCTTCTTTTGTTGTGCCTGACCCATACAGGGACAGGTCAGTAACAAAAGAACTGTAGCCAATACTAAACTCAAAATTTCGAAGTCAATTTTTTTTCTTATTATTAGTATTGCTTTCATAATGATTTTAATATCCCGGGTTTTGTGGATTCAGATTTGGATTGGAATTCAATTCAAGAGCAGGTAATGGCCACAAACTATCAGTAGTATTCCATCCCGATTTGGATACAGATAGTATTTCGTCCAGTTTTCCAGTTCGTTTTAAATCAAAAAAACGTTGCCCAAATTCAGTAAACAACTCAAAACGCCTCTGGTTGAGAATATCGGTTTTAATTTGCTCGGCTGTCACAGCATTTGTAGGGTTAAGTCCTGCAGTTGTTCTAATCCTATTCAGATCCTCCTTCGCCCCAATCAGATCGCCCTGATAAACTCTAGCCTCGGCTCGGATCAAATATTGTTCCGCTAAACGAAACACTATGGAATATTCCACCGAACTCGGGGTCGTCGATTGTTGTTTGTATTTAGAGGCATGGTACCACGTGGAGACTCCATCAGTCACTTCCGTCGTCCAATGCGTTTTTCTCAAATCACCCTGCTCAAAAGCATTTACAAACTCCGGTTTAAGTCCCACGACCGGTGGTGGACCAGAAGTAAAAATGTACAGACTTCCCTCTGCAGTATTACTGTCGGAGGTGTTAGGCATAAATTGCCAGATTGTAGTACTGCTTCCTTTTAGAAAGATTTTATCCAAATCCGTTTCCCAGATATACAGTGGATTATTAATCACAGAAGAGGCGGCATTGGATGCTTCAGGATACATTCCCATATACAAATAAACCCGTGCCAAAAGTGCTGTAGCAGTACTTCGGTTAGGAAGAATGCGCTCAGGCGAAACATAATCCTCTGACAGTAATTCAACAGCTTTGTTCAAGTCCATTACAATCAGGCTGTAGATTTTATCTGCTGGCATTCTGGACACTTTGCTGTTCTCCGAATAATCCGTTGTGGTGATATAAGGAATATCGCCATAAAGATTCAACAGGTAAAAATGAAGCAATGCCCTCACAAAGATAGCTTCCCCTTGCAACTGTTTTTTATTGGCTTCGGCAATGGATATGGAATTATCCAATCCTTCAAGAACTGCATTAGCGCTATAAATCTGGCTGTAACTCTTGTTCCAGATATCGTTTACACCTAGTTCACCAGGAAATAGCGAATTGGTATAAAAATTGCTTACGTCATATGCGTAGTAGTAGTCAAATTCATCGGCGTAGAGGCCAAGATTACAGGAAACACCATTTGAATTTCCATTTAACAAGCCGCCATCTCTCATTTTGGCATACAAACCCGCCATTGCGGCATTAGCAGTTCCTGCATCTTCGAACACGGTTTTGGCTGTCAATTGTGAAGCAGGAAGATCCACTTCGACAAAGCTGTCGCAGCCAGCCAGTGTCAAACATACCGTTATAAGGAAACAGCTATCAGCAGTCAGCTCTTTAGCACTTTTATGAAGCATCTTTTTAAAAATAGTAAGTATATATTTCATGGCTGTATGTATTAAGGTTAAAAAGTAAGCTGTACACCTGCGGTAATAATTCTTAGCGGAGGCAGATAAGCTGTATATTTAAATTCGGGATCACCGCCTTTGTATGGAGTAAATGTTAACACATTCTGTCCCAGCAGTGACAGTTTGCAGTGAACCCCTTTGATGGTCTGCAGCGGCAGGTCATAGCTCAGCGCAATATTTTTTAAACGAATAAATGACGCATCCACAATAGGGGCATTACTGTCCAGATAGTTATAATAGGCATTTACGGCATCCCCATTTTCACCCGATGTATTCATTTGATAGGGAGCATTATCTCCAAGCTGCTGCCAGGCATTAACCATGTCTGAATGCTGATTGAAAAAACTGCCCCCGGGAACATTTGGATTGTAATCGTAATTTTGCTGTTTTACAAACTGGAACAGAAAATCCAATTGCCAGTTTCCATACTGAAACTGGTTTTCCAAACCTCCAAAATACTGTGGAGTGAGATCCACAACGGTCTTTTTATCTCCTAATGAGGTAATTTTTCCGTCGGCATTGATATCTGCAACTTCATAAAGTCCTGTTTGTGGATTGACCCCGATGAACTGATACGTCTTTACAATGCTGGTCGATTCTCCGATGACATATTTATTGGAATAGGTAGAGCCTTCGAGTCCTGGAAAAGAAAGCAGTTTGTTTTGGGAAGCGGAAATATTAAAATTGGTAGACCATCTAAAATTAGCTTTTTCAAAGTTTACGGTTCTAAGGGTAAATTCCAGACCCGTGTTTTGAACTGTTGCATTTAAATTGGCATTAATGGAACTGAATCCTGTGGTGCCAGGCAAAGGAATTCCAACCAGCTGATTGGATGATCGATTTCGATACCAAGCGAACGTAAAGAAGATACGATCACTTAGAACACCCATTTCCAATGCAGCTTCCAATTTTTTATTTATTTCCCAACTAAAATCAGGATTGTACAACCGTGTGGGATCCAAGCCTATCATGCCATTATAGTTTAGACCCGAGGATGTATAAGTATCCAAATACTGGTAATCCCCTATTTGGTCACTGCCCGAACTCCCATAACTCGCTCTAAGTTTTCCAAAACTCAGAACCGTGTTCTCCTTTAGGAAATTTTCCTTGGTAAATAACCAAGCGGCGCCCACTGCCCCAAAAGTGGCAAACTGCTTGCCGGGACCAAATCGGCTCGAACCATCCCTTCTTCCCGTTAAGTTCACAATGTATTTTTGATTCCAGTTGTAATTGATCCTTCCAAAAAAGGCTTGGTATTTATACAAGATTTCATCGCTCACATAAATCGATTTTTGTGTGGCTGACGCCATATCCGTAATCAAGCTGTTGCTAGCAAAACCATATCCGAACTGGTACAGCCTTGAAGAAGTTTGCTTCTGCGCCGTCCCCCCCACCAGTATGTCAATTTTACTGATACCGAAATCATGGTTCCAGCGAAGCTGTGGTTCCACAATCCATGATTTTCTCTGGGTATTGTTGGAAAATAAGGATGAGTAGCTGCTTCCGATTTGGTAGGCAGGATCGTACATCGTCGAAGGCAATAGCCGCTGTTCAGCATTCTTTAAATCCGTTAAGCCTAAGTTAGCCTTGAGTTCCCAACTGGGTGCTATCTGATAACTAAGTACGGTATTGGCAATAAGATCATTTGTTTTTGCAGTGGTGATGGCGCGAAGTGCAGCCAATGGATTTCTAAAGGTACTGTTTTCAAAATTCAAGTTACCGTCGGCATCATATAAGGCGGGGGCATTTGGAGCCAGATTTCGCGCAGTGCGGCTAATATCAGTTTCAGGCTGTACATTATCTTGGGCGGTATAGCCTGTTGAAAAAGTGAGTTTAAACTTTTCATCTTCACTCCTATGGTTCATGCTAAAATGGACAGCCGCTTTATCGTACTCAAAATCTCCTGGGAGCACCGTTGTTTCGGTGTGGTAGGTACCGCTGAGCAGGTATTGGGTTAAATCGGAACCGCCCGATACGGATGCCTGCATATTGGTGATTACCGCAGTACCGCCCAAAAGCTCCTTCTGCCAATCGGTATAACGGTTTTGATCCCAAGTGCCGTTAATATCGTAAGCCCAATCGGGATAGGTCGTAACGCCGTCATTGGCAAAACCCTGTCTTCTCATTTCCAGATACTGCTGAGTATCCATCAGGTCTATCATTTTAGTGACTTTTCCAATTCCGGAGGATGCAGAAACTGTTACGTTGGTTTTTCCTGCCTTGCCTTTTTTGGTGGTAATCAGCACTACCCCATTAGCACCGCGCGAACCGTAAATAGCGGTCGCATCGGCATCTTTTAGAACTTCTATGCTCTCAATATCGTTAGGATTAATACTATTTAAAGGACTAGTGGGTGTTGGTATTCCACTAGTAGTATTGCTGTATCCGATGACTTCCGAAGAATAAGGCACTCCATCGATAATATACAGCGGTTCATTGCCTTCTTCACGAAGGCTGTTGAGTCCTCTTATCTTTATCTGAAAGCCACTTCCGGGCGTTCCCGTATCTTGTGTGATATCGACTCCAGCCATACGCCCCTGCATCGTGGCAAGGACATTAGTAACGGGCTGTTTTTCGATGTCTTTGGCAGATATTTTAGAGATGCTTCCAGTGCGTTCACTGTTTTTTACGGAATAGTATCCCGCATTGATCTTCACCTCCTGTAGTTTGGTGGTGTTTTCCTGTAGATTGATGTTGATGGTGCTGCGTCCTTGCACGGGAACCGTCATCGTTCTGTATCCGATGTATGAAAAAACTAAAATATCTTGTGGAGAGGCAGAAAGGGTGTAATGACCACTATAATCAGTAGCAGCTGTAATCTTGGAATTCCCTTGTATCGAAATACTGACTCCAGCTAATGGACTAGTCCCATCTGTAACAGTTCCTTGAATATGATGCTGTTGGGTAATTGCTAGAGTATGCCGTAGTGAATTGTTAGCTAGTATAGGAGAAAAAGACAACAGGCAACCCATTAAAAATAGGAAACAAAAAGCCTTTCCGCTCCTAGAAAATGAAAAATTATTCATAATATTGGATTGGTTTAGTAAAATGTTAGTTTTATTAACTAGGTCCTCTATACAAGTTTTGCCGGCGAGTTAGAGGGCCATTTTTTGTCTTAAAGTCAAAAGTTTTACCATGACTGAAAGAATGAAGGGATTTTTTTTATTGCATAGGCATTTAATTTAAAAGGTTAATTAAAAGGAAAGCCAACTGCCGTTGCCTGTTGCAGCCAGACGGTGGCAGTGTCTTTCCCAACTAATTCAGTAAGATAATGTTATGCGAAACTTAAAAAAGGAAACGTTGCTAAGAATTGTAGTTGAGTTTTTGCCTAATTAATGGCAATAAAAAATGGCATGGAACTCATCTTACTGCATCAGAGGTACTGGTATACCGAGCAACAATAAGTGAGCCCACGCCATAGGACGTGAGCATCATACTTATTACCTCGTTGCTAAAAATTACCAGTTTTCTGATACGAGATTCTAAGCGAATGCTTCAAATATTTTAATATGAAGAATCGCAAATATAAAAATTCAAAAACAAATATAAAACAAATATTCGAATTGCACATCATCGTGTGCAAAATAATCGAAGATAATATATTCTTTTGCTCTAATGACAAATAATAATTTACAAAACAACAAGTCTAAGGATAAGAAACCTACAAAGGTCTTTCTTATAGATAGATATATTTGTAATTATATATGTGAAAAGTGGATGAGTAATGATGTTTCTAATAGATCTTTCGGAAAGTCACATGGTATACATGAAGGTATTGTTAGAAAAATAAAAGAAGTAGACGGATACAAAATACCGGTATCTACACTTACTACAATATGTTTTTATAAAGGAATAAAAATGTCCGATTTTTTCAAATTAATAGAAGAAAAATACGGTCCTTTAAATGATGATTTTGAAATTATAATTAAATAAATAACCAAAAATAAGATTTAACCTAAATCCAATACCACCCAAAAGATGCTTTATAGCATCTTTTTTTGTTTTATAACGAATACTTGTCAATCTGCGATTAAAGCTTAACTAAAACGGAGGAATTGATTTCATGCTAAAGAAGAAAATCTTATTCCTTCTTTTATTTGATTTATGGAATGGATTAATAGGTCTTTATCTGAGAGGGAAGATTTATTATGATAATGTTATTTGGAGAACTAGTCGGAAGAGATAAAAAAGATGTTTGGTTGGACTTACCCCCAAACTTTAGAGACACTAATCTAGTCCTTCATTAATAAATTACAGTCAATTTACAGACAAAACAAAATTATAGTTTGTACTTTTGCGACAATGAAAGGATATATCAAAATAGTTTTTCTAATTCTGATTTCGTGTTGCTATGTCAACACTGTATTTGAATTTTCGGATATCGAGGAAAAGGCTAATTTTGAAAATGAAAGTCACTCCTATATTCAACCATTTAGTACCCTAACGTTTGCAAACAGCGTTACACAAAGCATTCCGAATTGCGATATTAATTTTGACACGCCAATTCAATTCCAATTAGGTGCAATTCTACCTGCAACTAAAAGCATTTCATTCTACAAAAGTTCTTTCTTTCCAAAACGGGATAAGCTTTTTATTCTGTATTCTTCTTACTTGATTTGATGATTTTCTGATTTAACTTTTTCGGCAATTGCTATGCAGTTGTCTGTTTCGCTATTTCAAATAATTCTATTAAATCCAATAATGAAAAAATTAACATTCATTCTACTACTACTATTTCCATTTTTAGCAATCGCCCAAAACACTTTTAAAGCTATCATCAAAGATGAAAAAACAAAGGAAGCACTCGATAGCGTTTCCGTATTCCTAAACGGAACCCAAAACGGCTCAACTTCTGACGAAAAAGGTTTTGTAGTAATTGAAAACATTCCCAACGGTAAACAAACCATTGTTTTCAGTTCTTTTGGTTATCGAAAAAAAGAAAAAACTATTGTATTTCCTCTAAATGATGCCATTGAAATATTTTTAGAACCAACATCGGAAGAATTGGAAGAAGTAAAGATTACTTCAACGACAAGAAGCAGTAGAACAATCAAAAATATCCCAACACGAATTGAAGCGATTGCAGCAGGAGAGTTAGACGAAAAATCCTCAATGCAACCAGGGAATATCAAAATGTTGCTTACCGAAAGTACGGGAATTCAAACGCAACAGACTTCTCAGGTTTCGGGAAGTGCAAGCATTCGTATTCAGGGCTTGGACGGGAAATATACGCAGCTTTTACAAGACGGATTTCCTTTGTACTCAGGTTTTGCAAGCGGTTTGAGTATCTTGCAAATTCCGCCTTTGAATTTAAAACGTGTGGAAGTTATCAAAGGATCCACTTCAACGCTATATGGCGGTGGAGCAATTGCGGGATTGATAAACCTGATTACAAAAGAGCCTACCGAGAAAAGAGAAATTTCATTTTTAGCGAATATCAATCAAACACAAGCCTTGGATTTAAGCGGATTTTATGCTGAAAGATATAAAAAATCAGGGCTTACAATGTATCTTTCGAGCAATTTTCAAAATGCTTATGATGTGAATAATGATGGTTTTTCAGATATTCCAAAATTTGACAGATATACCATAAGTCCAAAATTTTTCTACTATCCAAACGAAAAAACAACATTTAGTTTAGGTGTAAATGCAGGATTTGAAAAGCGAATTGGTGGAGATATGCAAGTGATTGATAAAAATGCAGATGCTACGCATACTTTTTTTGAGCAAAACAATAGTAACCGATATTCAACACAGGCAATGTTTGAAAAGATACTTGAGAATAAAAATATATTGACCATTAAAAATAGTGTTGGGTATTTTAACCGAAAAATAGAAAAGCAAGCTTATAATTTTGAGGGTCAGCAAATCGCTACTTTTACAGAAGCGAATTATTTGATTCCAAATGAAAAATCGGAATGGAACTTGGGAGCCAATTTAGTTTCGGATAATTTCAAGCAAATTAATTTAGTCGCCGACAAACTAGATTATTTCAATGCTGCGTTTGGTGTTTTTGCTCAAAACAATTTGATCATAACCGAAAAATTTATTTTGGAAAGCGGTTTACGTTTGGACATTACAAACAGAAGTAATGTTTTTGTTTTGCCTCGTTTGTCATTATTGTATAAAATTAACGAAAAATTATCTTCACGATTTGGGGGTGGTTTAGGCTACAAATCACCAACCATTTTCTCGGAAGAAACCGAAGAAAAATCATTTCAAAATATAAATCCACTTGATTTTTCAAAAGTCAATCCTGAAAAATCATATGGAGTAAATGCCGATGTCAATTATAAAACTACCATTTTTGACGAGGTAAGTTTCGCCATTAATCAAATGTTTTTTTACACCATTATCAAAAACCCGTTGGTTCTTAATCCGGTTCCATTGACTGTAAATTATGCCTTTGAAAATGCCAACGGAAATATAGAAACCAAAGGTTTTGAAACAAACGTAAAACTTCGTTTTGAGGACATTTCCTGTTACATAGGTTACACTTATATTGACGCTCAGAAAAATTTCGACAATAATTCTACAGTAAATCCATTAACTGCAAAACATAGGATAAACGCAAATGTAATGTATGAATGGGAAGAGAAATTGCGAATTGCTTACGAGGTGTTTTATGTTGGCAATCAATATTTATCAAACTATGAAAAAGTTAGGGATTATTGGGTTATGGGAGTTTCGGGAGAATATAAGTTTAAGTATTTTAGTGTATTCTTAAACCTTGAAAACTTTTTGGACAGCCGACAATCTAAATGGGAAAATATGTATTCTGGAACAATTCAAAACCCACAATTTAGGGAAGTCTATACACCAACAGATGGGTTTATATTGAACGGTGGAATAAAAGTGAGATTATAAACTTATTTAAAATGTTACCTAATAAGAAAGTAAATTGATTTTTTTATTGGGTAACATTTTTTAATTAATCAGGTATAAAATTTGCTGAAAATAAAATAAGCATTACTTTTACAGCTCAATAGGAAATGGTGTTCTTCCTTATCCAACCGCCCTAAAAAGCTGATGACACCTGATTAATAAATTATTTAACTAATTTAATCAGGAAAAGTATGTCTTACAACAAACAAAAAAAGTCATTCAGCAAAACAATTCAATCTCAATTTTATTATTTTTTCAAAAAATATCCTGCAATACCCTATATAATCAAATGGTTTTTAATCAGCTCTATAATTGGTATTTGTGTGGGTTCTGCTTCAGCAGGTTTTCTTGTTTCATTAGATTGGGTAACCACTTTTAGAGAAAGCCATTTATGGCTAATTGCTCTTTTACCAATTAGCGGTTTGCTTATTGGTTTGCTTTATACTTATTTAGGCAAGGATATTGAAGCAGGAAATAATTTATTGATTGACAGCATACACAATCCCAAAGAAACTATTCCATTCAGAATGGCTCCATTTGTTTATCTCGGTACAATGGCAACTC
The DNA here is from genome assembly GCF_048158545.1 of Flavobacterium melibiosi. Taxonomy (NCBI): domain Bacteria; kingdom Pseudomonadati; phylum Bacteroidota; class Flavobacteriia; order Flavobacteriales; family Flavobacteriaceae; genus Flavobacterium; species Flavobacterium melibiosi. Next base: position 24,381 of record NZ_JBLNKU010000014.1, read on the forward strand.
ATTTTTTTGGAGGTTCAGCAGGTCGAGAGGGAACGGCGTTACAAATGGCTGGCGCGATTGCAGACCAATTTACGAAGCCTTTTAAACTTAATGTAAGTGAACGTAAAATACTGCTTATTGCTGCCATTTCTGCTGGCTTTGGCTCTGTTTTTGGAACTCCTTTGGCAGGAGCAATTTTTGGGTTAGAAGTTTTCTTAATTGGACGGATACGTTATAATGCCATCTTTCCCGCATTTGCTTCAGCAATTCTTGCCGATTTAGTTACTAATTTGTGGCAAGTAAAACATACAAACTATCATATTGATATTATTCCCCAAATTTCATTACTTCCTATTCTTTACAGTATATTGGCTGGAATAGCTTTTGGCTTATGTGCTGCTTCATTTAGTAAAATTATCCACGCAACTACTGCTTTTTTTAAATATAAAATCGTTTATCCTCCCCTTCGTCCTTTTATTGGAGGGATCATTGTTGCATCAGCTGTTTTAATAATTGGGACTACAAGATATATAGGTTTGGGAATTCCAACAATTGTTCAGGCATTTGATGAACAATTGCCTATGTATGATTTTGCCTTGAAAATGGCTTTCACAATTGTAACACTCTCAGCAGGTTTCAAGGGCGGTGAGGTAACTCCATTATTTTTTATTGGAGCAACTTTAGGAAGTGCATTGTCTTTATTCATTCCACTACCAACAGGACTTTTGGCAGGTATGGGATTTGTCGCTGTTTTTGCAGGAGCAACAAATACCCCTTTGGCTTGTATGCTAATGGCAATTGAACTTTTTGGCGCAGAATGTGGCATCTACGTGGCAATAGCTTGTGTGGTTTCTTATTTATTGTCTGGACATAATAGTATTTACGGCAAACAAGTAATTGGTGAAGTAAAACATTCTCAATTTGAAAATCATTCTGGAAAAACAATTAATGAAACTAAAAATTAAAATATGGAAAATAACGTAACTATATTAAGAATAGACTTTAATTATAGTAAAACGGTACACGAACACTCTTTTTTGGAAAAGCCTTTGGGGCATTACCCTGATTGACGTATTACTCAAAAAATCGAACGAAGCTAATATTAAAAATCTAATCTGTTTACTACTAAATCAGGGTATTTGAATTACGAAACAATTGAAATTTATAATTCTGAATTAATCTTCTTGAAAAATCCGATAAATTTAGATCTGATTGACAATGATAAAAATATCAACGTGTTTATTCTGCAAAATAAAGAGCTGTTAGAATCTACAACGATTATTTTAGTAAACCCAAACTCCAAAATAATAAAATGCTAGAGAAAATAAATCAAATAGACACAAAACTGTTTCTCTTTTTAAATGGAAAACACAATTCCTTTTTTGACCCCATTATGTATTGGGCGAGCGATAAATGGTTTTGGCTGCCATTCTATGTGTTTTTAGTATTTATAATAATTAGAGAATTTCATAAAAAAAGTGTTTACATACTAATTGGTATAGGAATATTAATTACTTTTTGCGATCAGACTGCCTCAAATCTTATAAAAAATTCAGTTAAGAGATTAAGACCATCTCATGAGCCGGCTTTACAAAATCTGGTATATTTAAGTAAGGCTGGACCTGGAGGGAATTATGGTTTTATTTCTTCACATTCTGCAAATGCTTTTGGTTTGGCCACCTTTTTAATTTTACTGCTACCTGCAAAGTATAATTGGCTAAAGACAATTTTATTGTTTTGGGCAATCCTTGTCGCTTACAGCCGAATTTACAATGGTGTACATTATCCTCTCGATGTTGTAGTAGCAATGTTTTTAGGCATATTTTATGCTATTATAGTTCATTTATTTTTGAACAAAATTTTAATAAAAAAACAAAATGAAGTTATTTAATTATATTACCAAAACTGTTTGGGTACTTTCTTTAGTCAGTTTGTTTACTGATACGGCGAGTGAAATGCTTTATCCAATTATGCCCATTTACTTAAAAACAATCGGATTTTCTATTGTATTAATAGGTGTTTTGGAAGGTTTTGCAGAAGCTTTGGCAGGATTGAGCAAAGGATACTTCGGGAAATTATCGGACAATTCCGGAAAACGCGTTCCGTTTGTTCAACTCGGTTATGCTTTAAGCACTATTTCAAAACCAATGATGGCAGTTTTTACTTTTCCACTTTGGATTTTCTTTGCGCGAGCTATTGACCGCTTCGGAAAAGGAATCCGTACTGGTGCAAGAGACGCTATCTTATCAGATGAAGCAACTCCAGAAACAAAAGGAAAAATTTTTGGTTTTCATCGATCAATGGATACTTTTGGAGCAGTTATCGGGCCAGCATTGGCATTAGTGTATCTATATTTTTATCCACAGGATTACAAAACACTTTTTTATGTAGCTTTTATTCCTGGATTACTCGCTGTATTGGCTTCCTTTTTTTTGAAAGACAAAACTAAAGCCCATAAAATAGAAAGTAAACCGACACCTTTTTCTCCTTTCTAAATTATTGGAAAACAAGTCCGTTACAATATCGAAAATTAGTAATCGGGTTACTGGCTTTTACATTATTCAACAGTTCCGATATTTTTTTATTGCTAAAAGCAAAACAGGCAGGGCTAAATGACACGGCAGTAATTGGAGTTTATATTTTTTACAATCTAGTCTATGCGCTTTGTGCATTTCCAATAGGAATTTTTGCAGACAAAATAGGATTAAAGAAAATGTTTGTATTTGGACTTTTATTATTTTCAATCGTATATTTTGGGATGGCTTTCAGTACTAATATTTATACTATTGCAATGCTGTTCTTTATTTATGGGGTTTATGCATCAGCAACTGAGGGGATTTCCAAAGCTTGGATTAGTAATATTTCCGACAGAAAAGATACTGCAACAGCAATCGGAACCTATTCTGGATTTCAAAGTATTTGCACAATGTTAGCGAGTTCATTAGCAGGCTTAATTTGGTATCAATTTGGTGCAAATGCTACATTTATAATTACTGGAATAGCAACAATTTTCATTAGTATTTACTTCTCATTTTTTGTGGAAACTAAACCTCTATGAACTGAAAATTCATAGATTTAGTTTTGTAGATTTTGCAAAATAATGAACATTGTATCACTACTGAAAGAAAATAACCGGTAACAGTAAAGATTTAGTTTCTGAGAGGGAATTTTTATGAGAAATTGAGGGATAGGTAATACAATGGGAGATGAAAAAGAAAAGAAGATAGGAAAGATACAGAGTCTTTTTAGGATATTTCTATTTTTGTGATTTTATTTCTTTTATCATACGTTCAAGTTTTGCCTGCTGTTGTTCCACTTTTTGATAATATTCCTTTTGTCTTCTCTCAAAAATGACTTGTTTAACATGAAGTTCATTGTTTACTCGAACAAGTTCTTTCTCCAATGTGAGAGTTTTATTGTGATTATAAATCAATAGTACCAATAGCAATACAATACTGAAGAAATAAAAACGATATTCCAATAGCGAGTATTTTAGTGTTTCAATTGTTTTTGATAGCATATTGTAAGATTTTTAAAATGCTCTTTTGAAAAAAAGATAGACCAAGGTAAATATACTACAAATCACCAAGAAACATTATTCCAAACTAAATTTTGTTTTTTTCAGATTGTACATTGAAAGATGGACGTTTTCTATCTACTACATTTAGTAGATCTTCTATTACTCCAATAGATTCATTTTGATTCCAATTTATAATAATTAAATACAAATTACTTACTATCAATATATTATGATTTAAGTATATTGTTTATGCTTAACTTTATGTGATATAAATTATCATGGAAACCAAAACGCCTAAACGATGAACTTTATACCACCGATGAATCTAAAGCGAATATATTACACTTAAATACATATATCATGGAAATCAACTGGTTTATATTATCGGTAGTCTTTATTGGTGCTATTGTATTAATTGTCATACTAATAAAGCAAAACTGGAAAGATGAAAAGAAAATTGAAAAGGAATTAAACTACTTTAAAAATCCAGATGAAGTAGAATTAAATGATGAGAAAGAAATGCAGTAATTGTATAAAGCATTGCAATGCAAATACTTATAATATAACTTTAGAATAAAAAACATACAGTCCGTTTATTCTAAAATATTCATCCCCTCTAAGATCAAATTACAGTGGTCAATTTCACTATTCTTCTATTAAGTTAACTTAAAAAAAATTAACAGCATTGAATTTTGGCTCTTAAGTTATCCCAAACATACCTTGTTTTCGGTATGCATAAAAACAGATGCAGAAGTGCAATTATAATAGCTCCAGGCAAAAGGTTCGCAATTATGGCATTAAATATCTGATAGTTTTGATATTGATTAATATTAGGTAAAACTGCTATTTCATCATTTTTAATATTCAGCTTAATGGACAGATAAACTGCAATAGAAGCAAAATGAAATCCATTGACAAATAGATGAAGTATATATTCCCAGCGTGGGAGTCCACCCATAAATTCTCTGCTGTCTTTTTCTATAAAGGCATCAACTGCCATGACAAAAAAATCAAGAGCTACAATTGTTAAACCAATTACAAAACTCATAGTGCAGTCCTGTTTTCTCCGCCAGTAGAAATACTAAACGAAGCAAACCCTTCTAAATCTTATGATTTAGAGGGGTTTTTTCATTTGCGGTAAATCAAATTATTCATTAAATCTCAAAACTTAGGTGTCTTTTGAGGTGTCACTGAAATTTTATTTTTTTAAGTGACACCTATCTCAAAAGTTACCAGTTTAACATTTGTTCAAATACCTTTTCACTATTTGAACATCTTGTTTGGAAGTATTACAAAGTTTAAATTTAATAATAACTAAAAGGTCACCAACCATGAACACAGCCGTATCCGTTCTCTTTTATATCAAGAGATCAAAAGTCAATAATGATGGCATCTGCCCTATTTATGTACGTGTCACAATACAATCAAAACGATTTGAATTTAGCAGCAACAAATTTGTTAATCCTGAGAAATGGTCAAATGAAGGATCTAAAGTCAAGGGAAGCAATGAAGAGACTCGTTCAATAAACAGTCATCTTGAATATTTAAAATCAAAAATATTAGAAGCTGAAAAAAAATTATACAAAAAGGATATCATTATATCTTCTGAAAATCTAAAGAATGAAATTTTTGATCTCCAAGACAGCCAAAGAATGCTTATCCCAATCTTCAAGGATCACAACAATAAAATAAAAGAATTGGTAGGCAAAGAATATGCATCAGGAACATTGGAACGCTATACCACCTCCCTAAAGCATACTATCGAATTTCTAGAATGGAAATACAAGATTTCAGATATAGACATTAACAAAATAGATCATGCTTTCATTACAGATTATGAATTCTATTTAAGAAGCGTTCGTAATTGTGCCAATAATACAGCTGTAAAATACATAAAGAACTTCAATAAAATAATCAAGATTTGCATAGCCAACCATTGGATAGAAAGAAATCCATTTGCAAACTATAAAGCAAAAGTCAAAGAAGTGGAAAGAGTCTATTTATCCGAAGAAGAAATCCAAAATATAATCAACAAAGATTTCAAAACAGAACGATTATCACTGGTGCGGGATATCTTCCTTTTTAGCTTCTTTACAGGTTTAGCATACATTGATGTCAAAAACCTAACAAAATTACATATAAGCCTTGGAATCGACGGAGAGAAATGGATATTCACCCATCGTCAGAAAACCGAATCGGCTTCAAAAATTCCAATCCTTCCAATAATACAAATGATTATTGATAAGTATGAGGAACATCCGGAAAGTTGCAATCAAAACAAACTACTTCCTATTTTAAGCAATCAAAAAATGAATGCCTATTTAAAAGAAATAGCGGGCGTTTGTGAAATCGAAAAAGAATTAACCTTCCATATTGCCCGACATACTTTTGCGACGACCGTAACACTTACAAATGGCGTTCCTATAGAAAGCGTGAGCAAAATGCTTGGGCATAAAAATCTGCGCACCACACAACATTATGCTAAGGTTTTAGATAGAAAAGTGAGTCAGGATATGGGATTATTAAAATCCAAGTTGGGTAATTTTAAAATAGAGAAAACGGAGTCAAATGGTACTACATCTTAAATTACTTAGGCTAACATCTAAATACGATAAAGTTTACCTCCAAGGATAAAATGGCTATCATTTCACCTTGTTGTGTTTTAAATAAAAATCAAAAATAAATAGGACTAATAAAAAATATAAGTTTTTAAAATAATGCTTATGTTTGAAAATAATATATTCAAAAAATATGCTCAATCCAACTGATATAATAGCAATAGTAAATTCTGGTGAAGGATTTAATGCCGAATTTAAAGTCAATTTACCTAGTAATCTAAAAAGCATTACAGAAGAAGTATGTGCTTTTGCAAATGCTTCTGGTGGTATTGTTTTAATTGGAGTTGATGATAAAAATACAATAAAGGGAGTTACATTAGACAACTCCAAACGCTCGGCTATACAAAATTCTATTGGAGAAATCTCTCCAGCACTGCAATGTGACTTTTACATGGTTGATGTTAACGGTAAAGATATTGGGGTAATTGAGGTACCATCTGGTTTAAATAAACCGTATGTTCTTTCGGGAGCAATTTATGTTCGACAAGGCCCTAATTCACAAAAACTAACAACTGTTGAAGAAATGAGAGACTTTTTCCAACAAGCGGATAGGATTTATTTTGATGAAGCACCTTGTAAAGAAATAGACATTACAACTGACCTAGACAAGGAAAATATCGCGGTCTTTAGAACCGAAGCCGGATTAAACAATACAATTTCAGAGGAACAAGTATTTCAAAACTTGAGGTTAACCACAAAAGAAGGATATTTTAAAAATGGTGGGGTGCTATTCTTTGCCAAAGAACCGGAACGCTTTTTTGAAAAAGCAGTAGTCCGTTGTATAGCATTTGAGGGAACAGACAAAAGATACATTATTGATGATAAAATAATGACCGGTACACTATACCTACAATTTCTAAAAAGTATGCAATGGCTGCATTCGAAACTAGATGTCCGCTATGACATTGAAGGAGAAGGTTCCAAACCAAGAAAAGAATTATGGGAAATCCCGGAAACCGCTTTCAAAGAAGCAATTATAAACTCCTTAGCACATCGAGATTACTATGATAAAGGTGGCCGAATTACAATCGAATTATTTGACGATCGTGTAGAAATCAGTAATCCTGGTGGATTAGTTAGTGCCATTCCACGAAATGAATTTGGAAAAAGAAGCTTAAGCCGTAATCCTCTAATTTTTGGTTTATTTGAAAGAATGCGAATGGTAGAACAAATAGGTTCTGGAATTAGCAGGATGCGTGACTTGATGAAAGAAGAGGGATTAACACCTCCCGAATTCAATATAGATGGAATGTTCACAGTAACATTCAGAAGACCTTTCGATTTTGACAAGTGGGTGAATAAGTGGGTGAATCTTTTATCCGAAAATCGCATCACAATACTCAAAGCAATACATAGTAATCTAGATATTAAGAAATCAGAATTAGAGCAAATAGCTGGTCTAAGCCCTACTGCACTAGATAAAAATTTAGATATTCTTAAAAAAGAAGGATTATTAGAACGCGAGGGTACCAAAGGAGGGAATTGGATTTTACATTATATAAACCCAAAAGTGGGTGAATAAGTAGGTGAATCTTTTATCCGAAAATCACATCACAATACTCAAAGCAATACATACTAATCTAGATAAAAATTTAGATATTCTTAAAAAAGAAGGATTATTAGAACGCGAGGGTACCAAAGGAGGAAATTGAATTTTACATTATATAAACCCAAAAGTGGGTAGAAAAACAACAGTGGACTGAACAAATTAAGGAAGTCTTTTAATAGAACAGACAGCAATCAGACTGACGTAGTTAATCAACGTCAGTCTTTTTTATACCCCTTTCAGTAATACTGGTCTTATTTTACAATTTACTTACAGTCTTAATGTAATAAGGTGAATCATTCCATCTTATTTTTCGATAAGCAAAGTTTTGTTGCAGCGATTCAGGCAAACAGTTCCAGATCGCTTCATTCATTTTTTCCAATAGTAATTTTTTTGAAAAGGTATCCGAAACTACCAAGCTGATTTCCCTTATTGGTTTCGGTTCCTTAAATGGTTTAAATAATCCTGTGTGCGTTTCGTTGATTATGGATAGTTCTGGAAGAATAGCAAATCCTAATTCAGCACGTACAAGATTCTTAAGCGTTTCAATTGAATTGATATCATAAAAGAACTGTTCTTTTATTTTGCCTGGGTTCTTTATACCGCAAATATCAAGCAGTTGTGCGTTGTAGCAATATTCATTTTGCAACAACAACAGTTCTGCTTTATCGCCTGGTTGCATTTCATAAAATAATGCATCAGCCATGGGATGGCTATCATTGAGATAAGCCAGAAATGGTTCTTTGAACACAGGATGCTCAATTAGGTTTGGACTTCCCGTTGGCGTAGCCATAATTGCTACGTCTATTGCTCCGGTCTCTAATCCTTGTATGAGTTGTCCAGTGTAAGCTTCCTTAATAGTAAACTGCATTTTTGGGGTAGCTTTTTTCATGGCTTTAATGAACAACGGAATCAAGTAAGGCGATAAGGTACTGATAACTCCTACTTTAACTTCACCTTCGAGTGTATTCTTTTCGTTAATTACAAAATCCCGGATATCATCTGCTTCCCTGAGTATCCTTTTTGCGCGGTTTATAATTTCAATTCCAAGCAAAGTGGGTGTCAAAGGCACTTTATTGCGATCGAATATCTTAATTCCAATTTCTTCTTCGAGATTTTTCAACTGGATCGTTAATCCTGGCTGTGTTACCATGCATACTTCGGCAGCCCTTGCAAAGTGGCGTTCTTCGTCCAAAGCGACGATATATTTTAACTGTTGTATAGTCATGATTATAAATTTATTTTATAAAGGTAAAAAATTATCAATTTGATTTATAAAAACACCCGCCATAAATTTGTCCCATCAAATCAGAACAACGGTTTGAAAATCTAAAATAAATAATCATTAAAAATTAAGATCATGAAATTTACAAGAAAAGCAAATGCAAACTGGAAAGGTACAGGAATGGAAGGCAAAGGAACCATCAGTACACAAAGCACCACTTTAGACAAAGCACAATTATCCTTCAAAACCCGTTTTGCTGAAGGCGTCGGGACAAATCCTGAAGAATTAATCGCAGCAGCACACTCAGGATGTTTCACAATGCAACTCAGTTTTTTATTATCAGAAGCCGGATTTACACCCGAAGATTTAAACACGGAAGCCAAAGTGACCTTCGAAGACGGAACAATCACATTGATTCAACTTGAATTGACCGGAAAAGTTCCCGGAATTTCTAAAGACCAATTTAACGAAACGGCACAGAAAGCAAAAGAAATCTGCCCGATATCAAAATTGCTGAACACAGTAATTACTTTATCCGTAACTTTAATGTCCTAAAAAAAAATATAATCGTCTAATAATCATTTGTTTAATCACTATTAATATTTAAAATCAGAAAAAATGAAAACAACAACTTTGAAAGGGCAATTGAATCGTTTATTCTTGTTCGCAACATTAATCTTCAGCTTCTTATTTGCAATAACAACTTCCAGCGCACAGACTGCGCCGACTAAGATTAAAAATGTAGTACTCGTGCATGGTGCATTCGCAGATGGCTCGGGATGGAGAAACCTTTATGAGGTGCTTACTAAAAAGGGGTACAAAGTGACCATCGTTCAAAACCCGCTGACTTCTCTTGAGGATGACGTAGCAGCTACAAAAGTTGTACTTGATAACCAGAACGGACCAACAATCTTAGTAGGGCACTCATGGGGAGGTGCAGTAATCACTGAGGCAGGTAATCACCCTAATGTTGCCGGATTAGTTTATGTTGCAGCGTTCCAGCCTGACAATGGCGAATCAGCTTTGCAATGGTTGCAGACTGCTCCACCGGCGCCTGAAAACGGCGTACTGCCTCCGAACGACAAAGGTATCGTTTATTACGACCAAGCTAAGTATCATGCAGGATTCTGTGCTGACATCAGCAAAGAAGAAGCTGATTTCATGTATGCCTCACAAGGCGCCTTTTATGCCAAAGGATTTGTAACACCGATCACTAAAGCCGCCTGGAGAGATAAACCTGCTTATGCTATCATTGCGACACAGGATAAAAGTATCGATCCTTCAATTCAACGTGCAATGTATAAACGTTCAAACACTAAAGTTACTGAAGTAAAAGGAAGTCATGTAGTTTTTATGTCGCAACCTGATGCAGTTGCTAACGTAATCATAACTGCTTCCAAAGAGATAGCTAAAAAATAATAAGTTGGCAGTTATAAACTCCGGACCAAAACCGGAGTTACTGCCTGATTATCCAAAAGAAATAGATAATACAATCAATAACTAATAAAAAATAAAAAAATGAAAACAGTAAAAAATGTAGTATTGGTACATGGTGCATTTGCAGATGGTTCCGGCTGGAGACCACTTTATGAAGTGCTTAGCAAAAAGGGGTACCGCGTAACTATCGTGCAAAATCCGCTTACGTCATTAGAGGACGATGTGGCTGCAACGAAAGTCGTATTAGACAGACAAGATGGTCCAACCATCCTTGTAGGACATTCCTGGGGTGGAGCGGTCATTACCGAAGCTGGTAATCATCCAAATGTAGCAGCTTTAGTTTATGTAGCAGCATTTCAGCCTGATAATGGCCAGTCAGCTTTAGATTGGCTGATGACTGCCCCTCCAGCACCTGAAAATGGAGTTTTGCCTCCTGACGAGAGTGGCATTGTTTATTATGATGAAGCCAAATATCATGCAGGATTCTGTGCAGATATTAGCAAGGAAGAAGCCGAATTTATGTTTGCTTCACAAGGAGCATTCTACGCTAAAGGCTTTACAACTCCAATCACTGATGCAGCGTGGAAAAACAAACCTGCTTATGCAGTAATCGCTACTGAAGATAAAAGTATCGCTCCGGAAATTCAAGAAGCAATGTATACCCGTTCAAACACCAAAGCTACAGAAGTGAAAGGCAGTCATTGTGTATTCATGTCACAGCCAGTAGCTGTTGCTGATGTTATTATTGCCGCCGCGAACGATCAGGAAGCTTATAATTAATTTCTTGTATATTCATGTGAAACCCCAGCAGATGCCGGGGTTTTTTATTTGTATGCAAGCCTGGCTTTATAATTTGCCCGTGGCTTTAATAAAGTATGGTGAATCATTCCACCTTATCTTACGGTAGGCAAAATTTTGCTGAAGAGATTCCAGCAGGCAATTCCAGATCGCTTCATTCATTTTTTCCAATAGTAACTTTTTTGAAAAGGTATTCGCAACCACCATGCTGATTTCCCTTACGGGTTTAGGTTCCTTAAATGGTTTAAATACCCTGTATTTGTTTCGTTGATTATGGATAATTCTGGAAGAATGGCAAAACCCAATTCAGCACGAACTAGATTTTTAAGTGTTTCAATCGAATTGACATCATAACCGAACATTCAGAAGAGGAAATAATAGTTATTCTCGAAAAAATAAGCCAACTGCATATATTCACACATTGGAAAGACGACAATGATAGAAAGCATACACCAGATGCTCCAATAGGGCATTTCAAAATGTATTATAAAAGTAATGTTGACGGAAATATAGAATCAATTCTTCTCGATATACTCTATACACCTAATCCCTACCCAAAAGTTATGGAACTTCCAATAAAACACAATCGCTAGCAACGTCAGGTAAAGACACGTTTATAATAATGCCAACATTCGATGCCATTTTGGGAAACAAATTAACGGCATTTGCACCCAAAACAACAGGAATACTATACAGCAAAAATCGACCAGTAGAAATTATAAAACAATTATATGATATTGCATTTCTATTTGATAACATGCAAAACCTAGAAATTGTAAAAGCCAGTTTCAACAAGGTAGTAGCGGAAGAAATTGGTTTCAGAAAATTGCAAATGAGCCCGGAACAAGTGTTAGAAGACACGCAACTGGCCCGTTATACATTAGCAGAACGTGATACAAAATCCGAAGAATTCAATCATTTACAACTCGGTATACGGAATTTTACCAATTTCACCATTTCAAAATTTTCAATAGAAGAAGCAATTACAGCAGCAGCAAAAGTCGTTTACCTAACAAGATTGCTACAATCCGAGAAGCTTGAAAAAACAAAACGATTTAATAATCCACTCGAAATAAAAGATTGGCTAATAGAAGACCCACAATACAATAAAATACAATAAAATACAACAAATCCTAATTAATACTATTCTAAAAACAATCCTTCGAATAAATTTGATTTTAGCGATATTTTAAAAATTAACATTTTATTAGAAATAAATTATACCAAATGGTATAATTTTGTATTGTAATAATTAAATATGAATAAATCCGAACGCACACGCCAGTATATAATTGAAAAGACTGCCCCTATATTCAATACTAAGGGGTATGCGGGAACTTCATTAAGTGATATAACACAGGCTACCAGTTTGACAAAAGGAAGCATATATGGCAATTTTAAAAACAAAGATGAAGTGGCTATTGCAGTTTTTGAATATAACTTCGACCGTTTGTTAATTATGCTAAACGGTGAGATTAGTAAGAGAAAAACCTATAGGGAAAAACTGTTATGCTTTCCAGAACTGTATTTAAATTTTTTAAGTGACAAATTTCCTGTTGGAGGTTGCCCTATTATGAATACAGCAATTGAGGCAGATGACACACACAACGAATTAAAAAATGTTGCCAAAAAAGCGCTTGTGAAATGGTTTGACAGTTTTGTTTACTTAATAAATAGAGGTAAAGAAAAAGGTGAATTTAAAAGTACCACAAATGCAGAAGACAAGGCACTAATCATTATTTCACTGATTGAAGGCGCCATTATGATTACAAAAGTAACCGGAAAAACAAATTACTTAAAATCATTAATGAATAGTCTAAAAACAATAATTGAAGATTTTTAATTTTTTTTTCATTATTAATATACCAATCGGTATAAAATAATTTTATGAGAAACGTAAATATAATAGTAGCAAAAAGAACTCCAATAGGAGGATTTTTAGGCAGCCTTTCAGGACTAAGCGCAACAGAGCTTGGAAAGCTTGTCATTGAAAATATCATGGAAAACTCACCCATAAACAAAGAAGAAATAGATTCTGTTTATATGGGCAATGTACTGTCTGCAAATCTTGGACAGTCCCCAGCTCGACAAGCTGCACTATTCGCAGGAATACCAGAGAAAACAGACAGCACTACGGTAAATAAAGTTTGTGCCTCGGGAATGAAAGCGGTGATGCTTGGCGCTCAACAAATCCAATTAGGTATTGACAATGTTGTTGTTGCCGGAGGAATGGAAAGTATGAGCAATGTCCCTCATTATACCGAACAAAGAAAAGGAAATAAAATGGGTCATACCACTTTAATAGACGGACTCTTAAAGGACGGCTTAACCGATGCTTACAATGGTTTCCATATGGGAAACGCAGCTGAAATCTGTGTAAGAAAATATGATATTTCACGAGAAGAACAGGACGACTATGCATTGGAATCCTACAGAAAAGCAACAGAAGCAACAAAATCCGGTAAGTTCTTAAATGAAATCATTCCCGTTGCCATTAAAACCAAAGCTGGTACAGTTATTTTTAATGAAGATGAAGACATTTATAAAATCATCCCTGAAAAAATAAGCAAGCTTGCTCCTACTTTTGAAGAAAATGGAACAATAACAGCCGCCAATGCCAACAATTTAAATGATGGTGCCAGTGCCGTTCTATTGGTTTCAGATGAAATTGTTGAAAAATACCAACTGAAACCACTAGCCAAAATAATTGGTTATGCTGATGCAGCACAAGCACCGGAATGGTTTACCACTTCCCCATCATTAGCAATTCCAAAAGCTTTACTGCAGGCGAATTTAACACTTGATGAAATTGACTTTTTTGAGATTAACGAAGCGTACTCGTCCGTCATTCTAGCCAATCAGAAAATTCTAGGAATTCCTTTCGAAAAAATTAATGTATATGGTGGCGGCGTTGCCATGGGACATCCTATTGGTTCATCAGGTTCAAGAATAATTGCAACGCTACTTTCCGTATTGCATCAGGAAAACGGAAAATACGGTGTTGCTGCAATATGTAACGGAGGCGGTGGAGCTTCCACAGTAGTAATTGAAAAATTATAAATTATGGAAACAAATTTTGATATTGTAGTTATTGGTTCTGGACCCGGTGGTTATGTAGCCGCCATAAGAGCTGCTCAATTGGGTTATAAAACCGCTCTGGTTGAAAAGTACAATGCTCTTGGCGGAACTTGTACCAATGTTGGATGTATTCCAACCAAGGCACTTCTTGACAGTTCGGAGCATTTTTATGATGCCAAAACAAAATTTAAAAGCCATGGTATTGAATCCGATAACCTTAAACTCAATTTCGCTGAATTCATCAATCGTAAAACTAAGGTAGTAGAACAAAACACAGCAGGTATAAATTATCTGATGAATAAAAATAAAATTCAGGTAATAGAAGGTACTGCCTCTTTTGTAAACAATAAAGAAATAACAGTTCGCAAAAACGGGACAGAAGACCAAAAAATTACAGCCACCTATTTTATTGTTGCTACGGGTTCAAAACCTGCTTCTTTACCAAATATAAGCATTGATAAAAAGCGAATCATTACATCAACAGAAGCGCTTTCCTTACAGGAGCAACCTAAAAATATGACTATCATAGGTGGAGGCGTTATTGGTGTTGAAATGGCGTCAATTTATGCACGAATCGGCACCAAGGTAACTATTATTGAATATGCCGATAGCTTAATTCCCACTATGGATAAAGAGTTGGGTAAAGAGTTAAAAAAAATTCTAACCAAAAAAGGTATTGACATTTTATTAAGTCATAACGTTCAATCGGTTCTTAATAATGGAGAAAATACGACTGTTAAATTTACCGATAAAAACAATACTACGTTAGAAATCACAACAGACTACTGTTTGGTTGCGGTGGGAAGAAAACCTTATACTGAAGGACTAGGCTTAGAAAACACAGCTATTAAACTGGATGAAAAAGGAAGAATAATCACCAACAAAAAACTGCAAACAAGCGAAGAAAACATCTATGCTATTGGTGATGTAATTTCAGGACCAATGCTTGCCCATAAAGCAGAAGAAGAAGGTGTTTTTGCCGTTGAAACCATTAATGGACAAAAACCACATATGAACTATAACTTAATTCCTTCCGTAGTTTACACTTGGCCGGAAGTCGCATCAGTGGGTTATACTGAAGACGAATTAAAACGTGAAAACAAGCCCTATCGTACCGGAAAATTTCCTTTCTCGGCAAGTGGTAGAGCAAGAGCTGCAATGGAAAGCGAAGGTTTTGTAAAAGTAATCTCCGAACCAAAATATGGTGAAATACTCGGCATTCATATTATTGGCCCGAGAGCTGCTGATTTAATTGCTCAAGGTGTTATCGGTATGGAATATGAAGTTACCGATGAAGACATGTTCCGAATTTCTTATGCGCACCCTACCTACTCAGAAGCATTAAAAGAGGCTTACCTTTTGGCTTCCGGCCAAGGTGCTTTGAATATTTAAATACATAATAATAAAAACACAATAAAATGAAAACAACAGATAATACAATATTAATTACCGGAGGAGGTTCCGGAATAGGCTTTGAAATGGCAAAATTATTTTCAAAAAATAATACGGTAATTATAACCGGACGTAATGAAAACCGATTAAAAGAAGCTGCTTCCCAATTAGAAAACACACACTACATCGTTTGTGATATTACCAAAGAGAAGGATATTAATTCGTTAGCTGAAAACATCGAAACACAATTCCCAAATCTTAACGTACTTATTAATAATGCCGGCCGCGCCATTGTGCATGATCTTACTGAAAAGGAAGGAAACGCTCACGATAAAGCCTTGGATGAAATCACAACAAACTATCTTTCTACAATACGAATAACTGAAAAATTACTTCCGGTTCTTTCAACAAAAAGGGAAGCGGCTGTAGTAAATGTGTCTTCTGTAGCTGCTTTAGTTCCTAGTCATATGCTTTCAACTTATTCTGCGAGTAAAGCAGCTTTACATTCTTATACACAATCCTTAAGACATTTTTTAAAAGATTCATCAGTGAAAATTTTTGAAGTAATGCCTCCATTGGTTAATACCGAATTTTCGAAAGAAATTGGTGGTGAAAAAGGAATCCACCCAAGTGTGGTAGCCCAAGATTTGTTCCATGCGCTAACAGAAAACAAGTTTGAAGTTCATGTGGGTGATACAGCAGCGATATATCAGTTATCGCTTTCCTCCCCGAAAGAAGCTTTTAATGTAATGAACAATTAATCCAAACTAACTAAAATGAATCCGGAGCCTTTAAATTTTCTCATTAATCACAAAGACAAAGTGATTACAAACTCGCCTTCTCCTTTTATGGATTGGTTGCAGCCCACAGTTCTTTTAGCTGAAAAAGGCAAATTAATTTTTCAGTACAAAGTCCGTAAGGAAATGACCAACCCTTTTGGTATGTTACACGGCGGAGTAACAGCGGCTATAATGGATGATGTGATTGGGGCTTCTTTAATTACTTATGGGGAACCCAATTTTTACATTACTGTGAATTTAGCGATAGATTTTTTTGGAACAGCAAAAGAAAGCGATATCATAATTGCTGAAACATTCATTACCAAAAAAGGAAAACAAATAACCAATGCTTCCTGTGAAATTTGGAACAATGACAGAACAAAACTTTTAGCAAAGGGATATACCAATCTATTAAAACAGGATTTATAAATAAATTTATGAAAAAGAAAATTGCATTTTCGATGATAATGGCAATGATAACCACTTTTATCATTTCATTTCTCCTGATTTCCATCAACGTTGGGTTTGGAGACAAGTTTATGGCAATATGGCTCAAATCTTGGGCTTTGGCTTATATAATGGCTGTTCCGGCCATATTGATAATGGCACCAAGAGTTGAAAAACTGGTGGATCAAATCATTAAATAAAAAAAATTATGAAAAGAGTAGTTATTACAGGAATGGGGGTTATTTCTCCAATAGGCAATAACATTAACGATTTTTGGAAAAATATTGTATCCGGTAAAAGTGGAGCAAATGAAATTACCAAATTTGACGCTAATAAATTCAAAACACAATTTGCCTGTGAGGTTAAAGATTTTAATCCTGAAGAGTATATAGACAGAAGGGAAATTAAAAAATATGATCTCTTTACTCAATATGCCATTGCTGCCAGCGATCAGGCTATAAAAGATGCTAAACTGCACTTCGATACCATGACTGATGATGAAAAAGCAGATATTGGTGTTATCTGGGCATCTGGAAATGGTGGGATTGCAACTTTTGAAGAGCAACTCAATGAATTTCATCTGGGAGATGGTACACCGCATTTCAATCCGTACCTGATTCCAAAAATGATTGCAGATATAGCGGCAGGGGTAATCTCCATCAGACATAAATTGTATGGGCCTAACTATGCAACGGTATCGGCATGTGCTTCTTCAAATACTGCCATAGCAAATGCGTTTGACACCATCCGACTGGGAAAAGCAAAAATCATGATTGCGGGAGGTTCGGAAGCTGCTATTACAATGGCATCTGTTGGTGGGTTTAATGCGGCTCATGCGCTTTCCAAAAACAATGAAAACTTCAAAACTGCTTCCCGTCCATTTGATAAAAACCGTGACGGATTTGTGGTTGGTGAAGGAGGCGGAGCCCTAATTTTAGAAGACTTAGAAAGCGCTCAAAAAAGAGGGGCAAAAATCTATGCTGAAATTGTTGGCAGCGGAATGGCTTCAGATGCTTATCATTTGACTGGAACTTCACCTGATGGTCACGGTGCCTATCTCGGTATGAAAAAAGCCTTAGAAGAAGCCCAAATAAAAACCGACGAAATAGACTATATAAACGCTCATGCTACTTCTACAAATATTGGAGATTTAAGTGAAATAACCGCTATTAAACGACTATTTGAAAACCAACCGATTAATGTAACAGCAACAAAATCAATCACAGGACATCTCTTGGGGGCAGCAGGAGCAGTAGAAAGCATCATTAGTATTCTTTCGATAAACAATAATACTATTCCAGCCACTATTAATACTAAAACACTAGATGAGGCCATATCGGAAAGCATACAGATTGTCTTAGAAAAATCTCTTAAAAAAGAAGTAAATTACGTAATGAACAACACTTTTGGCTTCGGAGGGCATACGGTTACAACCATATTTAAAAAATTCATTAACTAAAAACATAACCGATGTTTAAAAAAACCATATCCCTAATTATTATAACCAGTTTCTTTTGGAGTTGTGCTACAAAACCTACTGCAACAACCGATCCCGAATTTGAAAAAATAATCTTTCATACTTCAGCCTGCTTTGGAGATTGCCCAATTTATCATTTGGAAGTTAAAAACGATAAAAAAGTTAAGTTAATTACTGAAAAATCATTCCGAAACAGTAAACTGAAGTTAAACGAACCTGAAAACAGAATTCCTAACTATAGGATTGGAACCGTAAACGACACTATGTTTAACCAGTTAGCAGCTGAATTGAATACTATTGGTCTGGAGTCCCTTGAATTTGACGGTTCTACTTGCTGTGACAGGCCTTTAATCACGATTATAGTATACTACAATGGTAAAAGAAAGTTGTTACAATCTATGTTTCCACGTGATAAAGCTAACAGGCTGATTGAAATTCTGTATGAAGTTTCCAAATCAAATGATTATCAAAAATCAAATGATGCATTTAGTCTAGAAGCAGTGAATAAATAAAAAACACTATTTATTTAAAAATTTCACTTTTTGTAATTCCTAACTTTTTAATTTTGGAGTAAAGTGTTGTATGTGGAATTCCTAAAATTTTAGCAGCGCCATTAGATCCGAAAACTTTACCATTACAGCTTTTAAGGATATTTATAATATGTTGCTTTTCATTTTCATCTATTGTTTTAATCCCAATACCACTTTGTTCATGGCCTTCAAAGTTTTCGTTATTAGGCAGAAAAACATTTTTTATTACACATTCATTAGCCATTAAAATACTTCGCTCTATAACGTGTTCAAGTTCCCTGACATTACCTGGCCATTGGTAAAATTTAAGTTCAGCCATCGCCAGTTTAGAAATGCTCTTAACGTCCTTTCCAATGGATTTTGAAAATTTAGAAATAAAATGCGAAACTAAAACAGGAATGTCTTCTCTACGATTCTTTAACGGTGGCAGCTGTATTGGAAAAACGTTTAACCGGTAATACAAATCACTTCTGAATTTACCTTCCTCGACCTCTTTAACAAGGTTTCTGTTGGTTGCTGCTATAATTCTCACATCCACTTTTATGGTTTCTTTGCCTCCTACCCTTTCTATTTCCCTTTCCTGTATGACTCTCAAAAGTTTCATCTGCAATTTCTGAGGCATCTCACCAATTTCATCTAAAAAAAGTGTTCCTTTATGAGCAAGTTCAAATTTTCCAATTCTTCTTTCTACAGCCCCCGTAAAGCTCCCTTTTTCGTGTCCAAACAACTCGCTTTCGATTAAATCAGCTGGCAAGGCAGCACAATTAACTTTCACCATTAAATTATTTTTTCTTGGCGAAGAAGTATGAATAGCTCTGGCTATTAACTCTTTTCCAGTTCCGGTTTCTCCTAAAATCAAAACGGTACTGTTTGTAAATGCCACTTGAGTTAAAAGATGGAAGACTTTCTGCATTTCCACCCCGGAGCCAATAATATCACTATATTTATGTCCGGTAGCTACTTCTTCCAACAAATAGGATTTTTCGTTTTCCAAGTGCTCTTTATAGCTCAGTATCTCTTTTAACTGACTTGCGTTTTTTTCATTTGAAATAATATTAGATAAGGCTATAACCACCTGAGAACTGACCCCTTTAAACAAATTTAATACTGGATTAATTTCAAAATCCTCCTTGGGTTGAACAAACAAACACCCAAGGTCATTGTCTGCTACCCGAAGTGCAATCCCAATAATTTTTTGAAATTTCTTTTTTTTCCAAAACTGAGCATATAGAGGAAGTGGTTCTTGGAGATTTTCAATATCAAAAATTACTGCAGAATCGGAAGCTAATACTTTATTAAAAATTCCATCATTGATATCATAATCTTTATGAACAATATTTTTAAAATCAGTACTGTTTTGTATTTCATCAGATACTCCTAATAAAAAAGCCCTATGGGTTTTTCTGTCTTCGTTCATAAGGATAATTCCAAAACTTTTCAGAGAAAACAGTTCTTTGAGTCGGTTATCGATTACTTCAAATAATTCGTCTTTATTTTTAACCATTGCCATTTGGTTACTCAAGGAAAGCAAAATAGATTGCTCACGTTCTTTTTTTTCAATTTCTTCGTTTGCAATGACATTGGAAACAGCCGATGAAACATGGCTTGAGATATTCTTAATTAACCTTCTGTGAGATTCGGAAAAACTACCTTCTTTTTCCGAAAGCAAAACCATCGTTCCAAACACTTCGCCTTTGTGCAATAACCGAATTCCGGCTACTTCGCGAATTCCGGCATCCTGCAAAAAAACAAAATGCCTCATCCCGTTTTGAATTAATTCCCTAACCGATAAAACCACTGTTGTTTCGGAATCCATAATTGTATTATGAAGTCCATCATTTATTGGATATTCACAAAAAGCAATATCATTAAAATCAGGATGTTGATTTGATTTATCACAATGTTCCAAAAACACCTTATAAATTCCTTTTTCCAGATTAAACTTTGTTATGGCCAAATCTGAAAAGTCAAACACTTTTTTTAATTTTTCCTGAATAAAATCAACCAAATCTTTTTTGTTTCTAATTGAAACTGTCGCCTGACTTATGGAAAGGAATAAATTAATTTCAGAATCATCATATAGGTTTTCACTTTTCATCATATAAAGAGAATATTACACTGATTTACAACTTATCAAACTTACCATTTTTTGCCCATATTTCGTAAGTTTTTTTAAAAAATTATGATATATCGTAATTTTTAAATACTTAAAACGTCCAAAAACCTTATAAACACTAAAAAAATGATTTGGCACATTATTAGCCTACATAATAGAGTAAAGACATTGATACAGTTCTATGAATTTGATTGTTACAAATAATACTATTGATACAATACTACACTCATTTCAGTTAGAACTGGGCAAAAATTATGTGTCTTACAGAAATCATGTTTACCGGGTTTATAATTTTTCTTTACCGTTTGTCAATTCAGAAGAAGATACCGAGAAAATAGCTACTGCAGCTGCTTTTCATGACATTGGAATTTGGACAAATAAAACCTTGGATTATTTAAAACCTTCAGCAGAATTGGCTAAAGCTTATTGTAGAAAACAACACTTCAATAATTCAGTAACAGAAGAAATAGAGTTCATAATAGACAATCATCATAAACTAAGCAGAGTAAAATCATCGAACTTGGCTGAAATTTTTAGAAAAGCCGATTTAACAGATCTTACTTTTGGTTTACTATCAAAAGAGTACACAAAAGAAGACATAAGGACAATTAGAAATGTATTCCCAAATAAAGGATTCCATCTGTTTCTTATAAAATTATTTTTTAAAAACTTAATTACAAACCCTTTACACCCGTTCCCTATTTTCAAATTATAACAAATAGAAACTGCCCCGATCTTTAAAAACCTACATAAAACTGATTTACAAATTAAAAATCTTAAAATCATGAGCATTTATAATCCACAAAAAACGGCACTTGCACTTGTAGATACTTTCGATGACATGCTGTCTGAAGCAGGGAAACTTTATTCTTTAACCAAAGAAACAGTAGAAAAAACCAGCATGGTAAAAAACATCCCAAAATTACTGGATACTGTGAATTATCAAATAATGTTGCGGTTTCGCTTACATCCGATTTCCTGAATTTTTTAGCTAAAGCCAAAGTGTATATTATCTCAAGTAGAAATCTTTCGTTACCGTATTATATCAAATACTATAAACTTAAATCAACACGTCATGAAAAATTCTTATATATCAAAAATAATATTAGTCTCGTTTTTAATTTTAACAAATATTACTATGAAAACTTACGCACAAATTGATTACGCAACAGATTCGCATTTAACTCCTGCTGTAAAAGAATTCTTAAAACCCTTAAATTCTGGAGGAGCGCCGCTTGAATCGCTTCCGGTGGCAGACGCACGAAATGTATTAGTTGGTGCGCAAAATGCATTTAAAGTTGATTTATCCGGAATTGATGAATCTGAAAAAGAAATTACTGCTGACGGTTACAAAATCAAACTAAATATTGTACGTCCGGCTGGTGCCAAAGGAAAACTTCCTGTTTTTATGTTCATTCATGGTGGCGGCTGGGTTTTGGGCGATTATCCCACACACAAACGTATGGTTCGTGACTTGAGTGTTCTTACCGGTTATGTGGGCGTTTTTATTAATTATTCTCTGGCTCCCGAAACTAAATATCCGCAACCTGTAAATGAAGTTTACGCCGCCGCGAAATGGATTGCCGCACACGGAAATGAAATAAATGTTGACGGAAGTAAACTGGGAATTGTAGGAAACAGTGCCGGTGGAAATTTAGCTACTGCAAGTGCTTTGATGGCAAAAGAGAAAGGAACCCCATTGTATAAAGTGCAAATTCTTTTCTGGCCGGTTACAGATGCTAATTTTGAAACTGAATCTTATAAAAAATATGGTAAACAACGTTTCTTAACCGATACTTTAATGCAGTGGATGTGGGATCAATATGTTGCCCCATCCAAAAGAAAAGAAATTTATGCATCACCATTGCAAGCTAGTTTGTCACAATTAAAAGGGCTGCCTCCAACTTTAATTCAAGTAGCTGAAAATGATATTTTAAGAGATGAAGGCGAAGCTTACGGGCGTAAATTAAGTGATGCCGGCGTAGTTGTAACAACAGTTCGCTACAATGATGTGATTCATGATTTTGGATTATTAAATGGCCTTGCTGAAATTCCGCAGACCAAAGCTTTGTTTTTACAGGCTGCGGCTGAACTTAAAAAATATTTGAAGTAATTAAAAATCAAATATTTAAATAAAATCTAATTTACCAAATAATTAAAAATCATGCTGTTACAGGAAAACACAGGATTGATTCTAGTTGATGTTCAAGGCAAACTGTCTCGAATTGTAAATGAAAGTGAAAAATTAATACCTAATCTCGAGAAACTTATTCGTGGATGCCAAATACTGTCATTACCTATAATTTGGGTGGAGCAAAATCCGCAAGGACTTGGACGTACAATACCAGAATTAGAAAAGTTACTGGAAAATCAAAAGCCATTGGAAAAATATTCTTTCAATGCTTTTGAAAATGAAAACTTTAAACAAACAATTATTAAATCTAATAGAACGCAATGGTTAATCTGTGGAATTGAAGCTCACATTTGTGTTTATCAAACTGCTCTAGGATTATTATCAAACAATTTTGAAGTAGAGATTGTAGCTGATGGTGTTTCTTCCCGATCTAAAGACAGCATTCATTTGGCTTTGAAAAAATTACAAAATAAGGGCGCAAGTTTAACCAATATTGAAATGTGTCTTTATGAACTAGTTAAAAATTCGAAAAGAGAAACCTTCAAAGAAATTCTATACTTAATCAAATAAAAATGATCATGACAAAATCAAAAACAATTGTACTCATTCACGGAAATTTTGTAAACAACAACAGTTGGGCAGAATGGAAACAGTACTATGAACAAAAAGGCTATACGGTTTATACTCCCGCAAACCCGGGGCATGGCGGAAATCCAAGCGAACTCAGAACAAATGTTCATCCTGATTTGGTTAAAACCGGGTTTATAGATGTTGTAAACAATATCGATAAATTACTACGTACTTTACCCGAAAAACCACTAATAATAGGTCATTCAATGGCTGGTATGGCAGTGTTAAAACTGATAGAATTGGAAAAGGCTGCAGCTGGAGTAAGTATTGATGGCGCACCACCAAAAAATGTTTTTCCGCCGTTCCAAACACTTAAAACGGTATTGCCGGCATTTGGCTTTTTCTCTTTTGATAAATATTTCATGGGAGGCCGCAAGTGGTACGATTATGCTTTTTTCAATACATTATCTGAACCAGAAAAAAGAAATGCATTCGAAAAATTTGCTGTCCCTGAAAGTTATAAAGTCAGTCGTGAATTAGTTTTGAATTCTTATTCAAATATAGATTTCAAGAAACCTCACGCTCCTATTCTATTTGTTGGCGGTGCCAGCGATAATATTTTCCCTCCTGATCTTACAAAAACAATAGCCAAAAAATATAAAGACACTAATAGTCGAGTTGATATTAAAATATTTAACGGAAAAAGTCATTTCATTTGTGGACAACCCGGTTGGGAAGAAGTTGCAGACTATATTTTAAATTGGTATGAAACTTTATAAAACTTGGCTAAATGAAAATTGATACAGAACTCTTGCTAATTAGATGTCACAATTATAAACAGTATTTTTCAAGGATAAACTGATGATTGATGAATTATATAAACAAATGACATACAATTGCTTTTACGAGACTAATTTACGAACCCCTTACATCCCTTCACCATTTTAAACTTTAATTAAACCTGACTGCCCCCGATTTTAAAGCCTACACAAAAACAATTATTAACTATTTAAATTTTTAAAAATCATGAGCTTTTATAATCCACAAAAAACGGCACTTGTACTTGTAGATCCTTTCAATGATTTTTTGTCGGAAGGAGGAAAACTCTATTCTTTCACCAAAGAAACCGTTGAAGGAACAGGCATGGTAACGAACATTAAAAGTTTACTTACTGCCGCCAGAGAGAAACAAATACAAATTATCTATGCACCTCATCACCATACCAAAAAAGGCGATTACTTAAACTGGAAGTTTATGTCACCTTCGCATTTAGGAAGTCAAAAAACAATGTTGTTTGAAAAAGGAACATGGGGTGCCGAATTTCATCCGGAACTCATTGCTCAAGAAGGGGATCTGATTGCTCAAAACCATTGGACCGGAAGCGGATTTGCCAATACAGATTTGGATTTCCTTTTAAGACAACACAACATCGATCATATTGTTTTAGCCGGAATGAAAGCCAATACTTGTATTGATTCTACAGCGCGTTTTGGTGTTGAATTAGGTTATCATGTAACCTTGATTAAAGACGGAATCGGTGCTTTTAATTGGGAAGAGATAAAAGCTACCGTGGAAACCAACTTTCCAAATTACGGACATGTTCTTTTATCAACCGAAGAATTTATTAAAAAGTTAAACGAATAACATGGAAACTTTTACAGAAAGTACTGCAACAGCTTTTATCAATGCTCCTTTGGAAACTATTGATTTAACCGAATGGCTCTTTACTTTAAAAGATGCTGAATATCAAGCTTGCTCCAAGGTGCACATAGCATGCGGAAATTCCTTTGATTCAGATGGTAAGCGAATGTCTATAAATGTGGAAGAAGTGGCAGATAATCTTCTGATTCAGCACTATATTGAAGAAATAGGCTTGAAAGATCATTGCCGGGTTAACTCAATTTCCGATTCATTTTCGGTTGTCGAAAGAACAAAATTAGGCATTACATGGGAACTAAAAGTCAATCGTTTATCAGAATCAAGCTGTGAATTTTCAAATCATGTCGTGGTTTCGCTTACGGCTGATTTTCTGGATTTATTAACCAAAGCCAACATCACTGATTTAGAACCTATCAGAAACAATATGCATCAAAATCTAAAAGCACATAATGAAGAAGAAACACCACTATTTGCAAAAGATATTGAAAAGAAAGCCTTAAACGGAATTTGGAAATAATTATATCAATTAAAATTTAAATATCATGAAAAAGACACTTCAAAAAGTATTTATACTGATAGTAATCTTAACCTTCGGGCTTACCAGTTACGCTCAAAAAGTAATTGAGGCCAAAACCAAATTTGCTGAGGTTGAAGGAAGAAAATTAGCTTATCGATCCATAGGAAAAGGAACCCCTATTATTTTAATTAATCGTTTCAGGGGTACTTTAGACACTTGGGATCCCCTCTTTTTAGACAAAGTAGCGGAGAAACATACCGTTATTACATTCGAATATACCGGTATCGGTTCTTCCACAGGGACATTACCAACAGACATCACTCTTGTTGCCAAAGATGTAAAGGATTTAGCCGATTATTTAAAAATTAAAAAAGCTGCAGTATTAGGCTGGTCTTATGGCGGATTAGTAGCTCAGGCGGTAACACTGTTATACCCTGATTTGGTTACGCATTCTATTTTACTTGGTACCGGCCCTCCGGGGAAAAACGAAATTCCATTAGAACAGGCTTTTCTGGATGTCGCACTCAAACCAATCAATAACTTTGATGATGAAATCGTACTCTTTTTTGAACCAAAATCTGAAGTCAGTGTAGCAGCTGCCAAAGCATCACATGACAGAATAGCCAAGCGTCTTGATGTATCGAAAATACCTTCGACCATGGAAGTTTTCAATTTATACTTTAAAGGAGGTGAAGGGTTTAGAGAAGACAAACAAAACTTCCGGGAACAATTAAAATCCGTTAAAACACCAATACTGATTATGTGTGGGGATCATGATATAAGTTTTGCGGTGGAAAATTGGTACCCGTTTACCAGACAACTCAAAAACGCCCAAATGATTACTTTCTTTCAGTCCGGGCATGGACCGCAACACCAATACCCCGAACTCTCAGCAAAGTACATTACCGATTTTATTAAACTCAGTAAATAATTTAATATCAACCAGAATGAATACTCAAGAGAAAAAAATCACAGCAGTTGAATCTCCAACACTATATGCAGAAATTCGAGATTATAAAATTGCTTATCGTTCCATTGGGAATGGACCACCTTTCATTCTTCTTAATCGGTTCAGAGGAAATCTGGATGATTGGGATCCGGCATTTTTAGATGCTTTGGCTAAAAAACATACGGTATATACCTTTAATTACAAAGGACTTGCTTCCTCTACAGGTTCCCCACATGAAACCATTCTGGGCTTTGCGAAAGATGCGATAGATTTAGCTGATACATTAAAGATCGATAAATTCATTTTAGGCGGATGGTCTTTGGGTGGTTGGGCAGCACAGGTTGCCACAACTGAATTTCCGGAAAGAATTTCACATACCATCCTTATCGGAACCAAGCCTCCGGGAAAAGTAAATTATCCTTTAGAAGAAATCTTCATTAAAACTGCTTACATCCCAGACTATACACTAGAGCATGAAATGATTCTCTTTTTTGAACCCACTTCAGAAATCAGTCGAAATGCCGCAATAAAAAGTCATGAGAGAATCAATCAAAGAAAAGAGAAAGATCCAAAAGTAAAACAAGAACTTTGGGAATATTACGGAAAAGCACATGAAGACTATGCTAACGATCCTTACGGTGCAAGAAATAAAATGATGACAACCAGAATTCCTATTTTGATTATCTCAGCCCATCACGAGGTATGTTTTCCTCCTGAAAATTGGTTTGAACTCAATCAAAAACTCTCAACAGCACAGCTCATCACTATACCGCAGGCTGGACATGGCCCACATCATCAATATCCGGAAATGATTACCAGTTACATTGAAACCTTCATTAAAAACACTTAATAATCAATCGCCATTATGTCTTAGGCTTACGCAGCTGGAAGGAAGAGGCAGATTATATTTTAGATTGGATTGATAACAATTAAACTTTAAAATCATGAAACGCAAAGCAACAGCCGTATGGCATGGTTCCGGCATGGAGGGTAGCGGACTCATCACTACACAAAGCAATGTACTGAACAATACGCAACTTTCATTTAAAAGTCGTTTTGAAAATGGCATTGGCACCAATCCAGAAGAATTATTAGCAGCCTCACACGCAGGCTGTTTCACCATGAAATTAGCATTTGTATTAAATGAGGCAGGTTATACGGCAGAAAAACTAGAAACTACGGCAATTGTTTCCTTAGAAAATGGAAGTATTACCTCATCTCATCTGGAAGTTAATGCTATCATTTCCAATATTCCAAATCAGGTTTTTGAAGATAGTGTTAAAGACGCAAAAGAAAATTGTCCTATAAGTAAAGTAATTAATGCTTCGATAAGTGTGACTTCTAATCTAGCAAACTAGTTCAAGAATAATTTTTAACTTTAATTCAAAATCTAAAACATGGAACGTCTGGAAAACATTTTATCAGCATTTGGTAATATCGATGAAAATAATTTTAACCTCTCCACTTCCATGTGGCAAGAAAAAAAATATCGAAAAGGGGAGTTTTACAATGAATATAAAAATGTGTGCAAATATTTAGGAGTTATCATGGATGGCGTCTTCCGGACTTACTATTTAGACGATAAGACCGGGGAAGAAAAAAATATCTTTTTTTATTCTGACAATCAATTCGTTGTAGCCTATAAAAGTTTTGTTTCGCAAACACCTTGTAATTATTACACCCAAGCGATGACAGATGCTACCATTTATTATATCCATATTGAACAATTAAATAAATTATACAGTCAATCCCATCAATGGGAACATCTTGGACGTGTAATAGCCGAATTAGCTTTCAGCATTGGTAATGAACGAATGGAAAGTTTCATATTCAGAAGCCCGGAAGAACGGTATCTCGACTTAATAAAACAACATCCTGATATTTTTAATGCCATTCCTTTATATCATATTGCTTCCTATTTGGGCATTCAGGGCCCATCTTTAAGCCGAATCCGTAAACGAATGATTAGCAAATGACGATTTTAACTCAGGTTAAAATTATTGTGGTTCCATGTTCTGAACTTTGTCCTGTTAAAATGAAACAAAATTCAAAATGGAAACAAGAGCAATTTTTATGAACCTGATTTTATTTTTAAAAGACTTAAAATCAATATTAAAAATAAATTTCAAAAGACTTTCGATTTTAACTCAGGTTAAAATTATTGCGGTTTCAAGTTTTGAACTTTGTACTGTTAAATCAAACAAAAATTCAAAATGAAAACAACTTCAATTATTTTAAAAACAGTGGCACTATTCGTTACACTATTATTCAACCTGAGTGCGTTTGCACAAACTCAAAAATCGAATTCTGAAATGAAAACTAAAACAATCGTATTTATTACCGGCGCCTTTGTAGGCACCAATTCTTGGGACGAATGGAAAACGTATTATGAAAGCAAAGGGTACAGAGTAATCGTTCCTGATTATCCTCACAAAGATGCAGATCCGACAACATTAAGAAACAGAAAACCAGATTCTGCGTTAGCAAATTTGACCTTAGAAGAATTAACTGCTTACTATGAAAAAATTGTACGTCAACAGCCTGAAAAGCCAATCCTGATCGGGCATTCATTAGGAGGTATGATTACACAAATACTGCTTCAAAAAGATATTGCAGCAGCCGGAATCGCCATACATTCAGCACCTCCTAAAGGAATTATGCTTACAAAATGGTCTTCTCTTAGATCAATTTGGAGCCCGCTTTCCCTGTTCGGAACATCTAAAAAGACTTATATGATGTCCTTTAAAGATTGGCAATATGCTTTCACCAATGGGATGCCTGAGGCTGAACAAAGAGCAACTTACGAGAAATATGCTACTCCTGAATCGGTAAAATTAATCCGTGGCGGATTAACAGATGCTGCCAAAGTAGACTTTAAAAAATACCACGACCCGTTACTTATCGTAGCTGGAGATAAAGACCACTTTTTCCCTCCAGCCATCAATCATAAAAACTATAAAAAATACAAAAACCCGAGTGCTGTAACGGAATACAAAGTATTCGAAGGACGTAATCATAACGTATTAGGTTTACCGACCTGGAAAGAAAATGCAGATTACATCTTAAACTGGATGAGCAAATATTAATTAGGACGCTCCTCACTCCACGCCCCAAATCTACTCTTATTGTCTGCGACAGCAATCGCATTTCTTAAACCAGTTCAATGCATACCAATTAATTACAATAGAACTTTGCATATGAAATCATTATAAAAAAACTATCTGCTATTTCTTGAACCAGTTCAATGCACAAGGATCTAAATCGAAAGAACTTTGTCTTGTAAATCAAAAAAAACAGCATATTATGAACAGAAAAGATTTTTTAAAGAAAGGTTTATTCGGAACCGGAATTTTTGCAGCAACCGCAGCCTTCGGTAATATCATTGACAACAAAATTGATGAAATCGAACAGTTAGAGGTTTTAGGATTCAATCACCTGCCTAACACAGAATCAAAAGTTATGGAAAATACAATCTTACACAAAGCAGACACAAGAGGATTCGCTAATCATGGCTGGCTGGAAAGCAAACATACATTCAGTTTCGCCAACTATCACAACCCTGAGAGAATGCATTTTGGAGTTTTAAGGGTTCTAAATGATGATAGAGTAAACCCAGGAATGGGGTTCGGAACGCATCCGCACGATAATATGGAAATTATCAGCATCCCACTCGAAGGGGATTTAGAACACAAAGACAGTATGGGGAATACAACAGTGATTAAAAGCGGTGACCTTCAGGTAATGAGCGCCGGAACCGGAGTTTTCCACAGCGAATACAATAAAAACAGTGATCAACAGGTGAAGTTCCTTCAAATTTGGGTATATCCAAACCAGCGAAATGTTACACCTCGCTATGATCAAATTACAATGAATGTGGCAGACAGAAAAAATAAATTTCAGCAAATTATTTCTCCTAACCAAGATGATGAAGGTGTATGGATTCATCAGGATGCCTGGTTCAATATGGGAAATTTCGACAAAGACATTGCCACAGAATATAAAATCAATAAACCCGGAAATGGAGTCTATGTTTTTCTTTTAAAAGGAGAAGCAACCATTGAAGAACAAAAATTAGAAACCCGTGACGGATTCGGAATCTGGAATACCGATAAGTTCACAATAACAGCAAATACATCGGATACAGAAATTTTGCTTATGGAAGTACCGATGTCTTTATAAATCAATACAATAATATAAAAATTCAAAAGAAAATGACAAATTCAAACTGGGCAATAGACCCAACCCATTCAGAAATTGGCTTTAAAGTAAAGCACATGATGTTCACTAATGTATCCGGTAAATTCAACGTATTTGAAGCAACCATTGAAAATGAAAACGATCAGTTTGAAACTTCAAAAATTAGCTTTAATACCGATGTAAACTCTATAAGTACCGGAAATACAGACAGAGACAACCATTTAATCAGTGCAGACTTTTTTGACACAGAAAACTATCCATTATTAACTTTTAACTCTACAGAAATCAAAAAAATAAACGACGGTTTGTTTCAGATTAACGGGGATTTATCCATTCACGGAGTAACTAAAAACATTTCATTGGAAGCGGAATACAGCGGATTAATGAAAGATCCTTGGGGAAACACTAAAGCAGGCCTTTCCTTAAACGGAAAAATAAACAGAAAAGATTTTGGTTTAACCTGGAATGCCAGCCTGGAAACAGGTGGTGTATTGGTGGGTGAAGAAATCAAACTCACTTCTGAAATTCAATTAATTAAACAATAAGTTATAACAATTTTAAGTATCAAAATCATGAAAAAATTAGCATTATCATTAGTATTAGGCTTAACAACCTTAGCCGGATTTGCACAAAAACCAAGTCCAAGTTTATTGAACCCAACCAATCACACCTTAGTATTGATTGATTATGAAAGCCAAATGGCTTTCCCTGTAACAAGCATCAGTGTTGATCAACTTAGAAACAATGCAGCTCTTTTAGCTGGTGCCTCAAAAATCTTTAAAGTACCTACTGTTGTAACGACAGTAGCAGAAGAATCATTTAGTGGTCCTGTTTTTCCTGAAATACAAGAGTTTTATCCCAAAGCAACTTCAAATTATATTGATCGTACAACGATGAACACTTGGGAAGATGCAAATGCCTACAAAGCCATCGTTGCTAAAGGCAAAAAAACGCTGGTAATTGGTGGCTTATGGACAAGTGTTTGTATTGTTGGACCGGTATTATCAGCAATTAATGATGGTTACACTGTTTATGTGGTTACAGATGCCAGTGGGGATGTTTCAAAAGAAGCTCACGAAATGGCAGTAACCCGAATGGTTCAGGCTGGTGCTCGTCCTATCACCTCATTACAATATTTATTGGAATTACAACGTGATTGGGCAAGAGGCGAAACTTATAAAGCAGTTACTGATCTTGTAGTTAAATACGGTGGATCATATGGTATTGGAGTTCAATACTCCCGTGCAGTAATAAAACATTAATTCATTAATAGTAACCAGGGGCTTAGGCTCCTAGTTTTAAATTAAATAATAATGAAAAATTTTATTAATTTTTATGCAATCCTGTTTCTGATTTTAGGTTCGGATGTTGTTGCTCAGAAAAGAGAGGTAACTTCTCTGATTGTGTACAATGCAAAAATCCATACTTTAGATTCACAAAACACTATCACTGAAGCAATAGCGGTTTCCAATGGGAAAATTGTAAAAGTAGGATCCAGTGAAGAAGTCTTAAAACTGAAATTAAAAAACGTAAAGAAAGTTGATGCTAAAGGAAAAACAATAATTCCTGGTATTTTCGACAGTCATTTACATGTGATTCGTGGAGGTCGCTTTTACAATTCAGAGCTTCGTTGGGATGGCGTTCGCTCCTTAAAAAGAGCTTTACAAATGCTGAAAGAACAAGCTGAAAGAACTCCCGAAGGACAATGGGTAAGAGTAGTTGGAGGTTGGAATGCTTACCAATTTGAAGAAAAAAGACTCCCTACACTTGAAGAAATTAACAAAGCAACAGGAAATGTCCCTGCTTTTGTTTTGCACTTATATGGACATGCTTATTTAAATAAGGCTGGTCTGCAGAAATTAAACATAAATGCAGAGACACCAAATCCTAAAGGCGGCCTTATACAAAAAGATGAATATGGTAACCCGACTGGTCTTTTAGTAGCCGAACCAAATGCTTTCCTTTTGTATTCAACACTTGCCAAACTTCCGGAACTTAGTAATGAAGAGAAAATCAATTCCACCAAATTATACATGACAGAATTGAATCGTCTTGGAATTACTTCGATTATGGATGCCGGTGGTGGTTTTCAAAATTATCCAGATGATTATGGCATTACTGATAAACTGGCTAAAAACAATGAACTTACCGTAAGACTGCCATTCTATCTTTTTGCACAAAAACCCGGTAGCGAATTGGCTGATTATACCAAATGGATTACCGAAGTAGAAATCGGCCCACATGACGATGATCATAACCATAATCTAGAATATTATGTACAAGGTGGTGGTGAAAACCTGGTATCAAGCGCGGGTGATTTTGAAAATTTTGATCAACCAAGGCCGGAATTAAATCCAATCATGGAAGGGCAACTCAAGGCTGTCGTCGGAACTTTAGTGAAAAACAGATGGCCTTTCCGTTTACATGCTACCTACGACGAAAGTATCACACGTTTTTTAAATGTGATTGAAGAGATAAACAAAGAAACACCTTTAGACGGTTTACTGTGGTTTTTTGATCATGCCGAAACCATATCCGAAACCAATTTAAAAAGAGTTAAAGCTTTAGGTGGAAATATTGCCGTTCAGCATCGTATGGCTTATCAGGCTGAAGGTTTTATTAAACGCTACGGAAAAAAAGCTGCGGAAAAAACACCTTCAATTAAAAAAATGCTTGCGTTAGGTTTAACGGTTGGAATGGGTTCTGACGGAACACGAGTTAGCTCTTATAATCCTTGGGTAGGTCTACATTGGCTGACAACAGGAAAATCGGTAGGAGGAATTAAACACATGAGTGATGAGAACCTTTTAGACCGACAAACGGCTTTAAAACTCTTTACGCAAGGTAGTGCTAAATTAGTGAATCTACATCATGACAGAGGAATGATAAAAGAAAACTATTTAGGTGATTTTATCATTCTTTCTGATGATTATTTCAAGGTTTCTGATGAAAACATTCCGAATATCACATCAAATTTAACTGTTGTAAACGGGGAAATTGTATATGCTGATTCTATATTCAAATCTTTGATAAAACCTCAGCAAAAAGCGATTCCTTCCTGGAGTCCTGTTAATTTTTACGGCGGGTATCAAAAAAATTAAATCTTATGAAAACAGTTAAAAATATCAAGCCATTCAATGAAGCCGAACTTCCTTTTGATTGGGTGATTTTATTCTTCAGAATAGCTGTTTCACTACAATTGATAATTGTTTATGGATTGAAAAAAATAGGAATTGGAACAGATTTTACGGAATCTGTTCCCAATCCCTATCACTTACCTGAGGATATGAATTATTATCTGGCTGTTGCTTCCAATATCTTTTTCCCTATTCTTATCATTATTGGTTGGAAAACAAAATTGGCCACACTACCGGTTTTGGCAGTTACCTTATCCGGATATTTCATTGTACATTGGAACGATTCACTTTTAGAATCCGATGCCCCATTTATGTACAGTATTGCTTTTTTACTCATTCTCTTTTTGGGCTCCGGAAAATATTCATTAGATTATTGGCTTAATAAAAATTCCGATAGCTAAATCATTTTATTTAGTACTCAAAACCTGATGAAAAATATAGTTCAATATTTTATTCTCTTTTGCTTTGCGCATCAAGTTACTATCCATGCGCAGAAGAAAATAGTGTTTGAGTCTTTACGATATAATGAAGATTACTCCGAAATATTAAATGATTCAACGCGGAATTTTTATCAGAAAACGAAATATTTTAAAATTGCAGATAAGCCTACTTTATACGGATCATTCGGTGGTGAATTCCGTTCGCAATACCAATACTATAAAAATGAAAATTGGGGTGACGGTGTTCAGGACAACGATGGCTTTATTTTAAACCGAATATTATTTCACACCGATTTACACTTTTCAAAAAAAATCAGGCTCTTTTCCCAATTGCAAAGCAGCACCAGTATAAGCAGAATTGATCCCAACCCTGTTGAGGAAAACCCTATTGACCTACTCCAGTTATTTCTTGACATTAATTTTAAAAACCTTACCCTGAGAATCGGAAGACAAGAACTTTCTTATGGTTCCCAAAGGCTGATTTCAGTAAGGGAAAACCCTAACAGCAGACAATCCTTTGATGCTTTAAAAATTATTTTCAAAACGGAGAATACCCAAACGGACCTTTTGTATGGCTATTATGTAAAAAACCAAACTGGGAATTTTAATGATAAAATTGATGATGCTATAAAATTATGGGGAGCCTATTCTACAATTAATCATATTCAATTTATTCAAAATGCAGATGTTTATTATCTCGGTTTAGAAAAAGAAATGGCTGTTTTTGATGATGGTTCTGGAAAAGAGGTCAGGCATTCTGTTGGTTCACGAATTTGGGGAAAAATTAATAAATTCCGATATGATTTGGAAAGCGTTTATCAATTTGGGAAAGTGGGTGATAAAACAATAAATGCCTGGACATTTTCCATAAATTCAGCCTATAAAAACATTAATTTGAAATTCCGCCCAACTTTTGGTATTAAAACGGAATATATTTCCGGAGACAGGCAGTATAATGATGACAAAATACAAACTTTTAACCCTCTGTTTCCAAAAGGGGCTTATTTCGGACAGGCCGCTTTGATTGGCCCTTCTAACCTGATCGACATACATCCTTCCATTGAATTGGAACTAACCGAACAATTGAATTTTGTGATAGACTATGATCGGTTTTGGAGAGCAAGTAAAAATGATGGCATATATCACTCAAATGCTTCACTGCTGTATTCAGGAAAAAGCACAACGGAAAAATATATCGGAAACCAGCTTGGTTTCTTACTTTCTTACGAAATCAATCCTTTTCTTTTTTTTAAAGCGGAAGCAACTTGGTTTGATCCTAAAGATTATTTAAAAGAAGTCAGCTCAGGAAAAGAAATCCTGTTTTTAGCATCTACATTGAGTTTAAAATTCTGAAATGAGTTCATTTCAATATAAATTGTCTTTCCGTCAAGTTTTATTGCTTTAAATAGAATGTTTATGACACATGCATTTCGAAAATTACAGGAAGTCAATCCATACAAATCAACAACATTATTTTCTATTTTTTTGCTAACCGGGTTCTAATTTTACTTAAAAATTCAGGTGAAATACCTAAATAATGAGCAATATAATGTTGCGGTACGCGCTGGGAAATTGTCGGGTATAAATGAGTGAAATTAAGATACTTTTCTTCAGCGGTTTTGGCGATGGTATTAATTAATCGATCCTGCATTACCGATAGTTTTCGCTGTAC
Organism: Flavobacterium melibiosi; assembly: GCF_048158545.1. Lineage (NCBI taxonomy): Bacteria > Pseudomonadati > Bacteroidota > Flavobacteriia > Flavobacteriales > Flavobacteriaceae > Flavobacterium > Flavobacterium melibiosi. The sequence goes on from NZ_JBLNKU010000014.1 coordinate 60,598, forward strand.
CAACAATCGAAATACTTTTTCAAACTTCGGCAACTCATTTAAAAGGATTTCTTTTTTCTCAGGAGTTAAAATAAGTAATTCGCAATCCTCTAATGTTTCAATATATAATTTTGAAGGCTTATGCTCACTAAACGATGCAATATCACTAACCCACCAATCTTCAACGGAAAATTGTAAATTCACTTCAAATCCGTTTTCGTCGATATAATAGATCCGGATACAGCCTTTATTGATATAAGCTTCAAACTGACAGATTTCACCTTCACTTAATAGAATTGTCTTTTTGGCTACATTTCTGGGTTCAAGAACGCTATAAAAAAAATTCTTCTCCTTGTCGGAAAGGCTAATACATTTAGAAACGTTATTCGCGATATTTTCAAACATAAAAAATTGATTAACAGTTTAATTCCGGAAACTCTGTAAGTACTTCGCTGTTTAACAAACCACTGCCTCCTCCATAATGATCTATTACTTTAACGGAAGGCATATGTAATAAACAAAATTTTTTTATCTCATCCTCAAGTTGGTTTTCCAAACCGCAACTTAAAAGGACAATATCAAAATTACCCGACTTTAAAACGGATAAATCAAATTCTCATCCGCTACCCTAACTGCTTTCCATTGCGGTTTCTTATGGATAACATTAAGCAGTGTTTCCAGAATCGGTTCATTTTTGCCTATAACTAAGAAATGTAATTCTTTCATAATCTTCATTTTACTTAACAAAATTAAGTTGTGGAATATCAAAAAAAATTAACCTAAGACAAGAAATCCCAATTCGTAAAAAATCCAGATAATTGTAAAGAAAACTATTTCTCTAATATTACGGTAATTCCATGTCCACCTGCGGCACATACTGATATAAATCCTTTACCGGATCCTCTCTCATTTAAGAGTTTTGCCATGGTCGCAACTACTCTAGTTCCTGTAGCTGCAAAAGGATGTCCGGCTGCAAGACTGCTCCCTTTAACGTTAAGTTTGGTTCTGTCTATTGCTCCCAGGCCTTTGGCTAAACCAAACTGCAAAGAAAGTTCGTCGCTTTCCCAAATTTTTAAGGTTGCCAATACCTGAGCCGAAAAAGCTTCATGGATTTCGTAAAAATCAAAATCCTGTAGCTTTAAACCCGCTTTCGCTACCATACGGGAAGAAGCGTAAATTGGAGCAAGTAACAGGTTATGTTTGTTTTGAGTGTACTCAATTGCGGCTAATTCGGCAAAAGTGATATAAGCTAAAATAGGGTAATTGCTCATTTTTGCCCATTTTTCACTGGCAAGTAATATACATGAAGCACCATCTGTAAGCGCTGAAGAATTTCCTGCAGTTAACGACCCATTTTCCTTATTAAAAGCCGGTTTTAATTTGGATAGTTTTTCCAGACTGGAATCTGCTCTGAGGTTATTGTCTTTTTCTAGTCCTAAATAAGGTGAAAGCAGGTCATCATAAAATCCTTCATCGTACGCTTTAACCATTTTCAGATGACTTTCTAACGCAAACTTATCCTGCTCATCACGTGGTATGTTGTAATATTTCGCCGTATGCTCTGTATGTTCCCCCATTGACAAGCCCGTTTGCAATTCTTTGTTCATCGGACCGACAGGAACTAAATCTTTAGGCCTAATCTTAAGTATATGCTTTACTCTTTCACCAAAAGTTTTACTTCTTCTGATCGATAATAAAATAGTTCTTAGTTTTTCTCCTAAAACCAGTGGAACATTGCTTGTACTATCAACCCCACCTGCGATTCCTACTTCAATCTGCCCCAAGGCTATTTTATTTGCTATATAGACCGCTGCTTCAATGCTAGTATCACATGCTTGCTGTATATCACATGCCGGAGTTTTGGGGTCTAAAGATGTTTTGAGTACACACTCCCGCATTAAATTAACCTCCCAACTATGCTTTATAACTGCCCCTCCTGCAACTTCTCCTAAAAGTTTTCCTTCCAGATGATATCTTTTTATCAATCCGGATAAAGCTGCTGTCATCATTTGTGTATTACCGGCTTCTGCGTAATTCGTATTCTGACGCGCAAAAGGGATTCTATTATACCCAATTATGGCAACTCTATTCACTTGGTTCTCTACTAACATATCTTGATGTATTACACCCATAAAGTTACTAAATAAGATTTAGGTTTTGATTTTTTATTTAATTCAAAAGACATTACTAAAAAGAGCATACCAATAATTGATATGCGCTTTAGTGCATTAATTATATAAACCCAATAGCTGCTATTTTTTTATTAGTTTTTGACTTTTCGATTTACCATCTGTTGTTGCTACTTTCACTATATAAATGCCACTGCTTAAATTTGAAGCATCGAATCTTGTAGATTTTATTTCTAAAACTTTATGTCCTGTAATAGAATAAACCTCAATACTTTTGATACTAAAATTTTCACTCGGTAATGTCACCTTTACAATGTCTGTAAACCATCTTTCAGAAATACTTTCAGAAACAGGATGAGTCTCGCTATCTGTTTTTCCATCACCTCCCCCTGTTGGTCCAACTTGAGGTATTAAATTGGGAGCATGTAAAATTCAGCTAATTTTCTAGCTAAAACTTCAAATTGGTCTTGTTTCCAATTCGTTGAAATTGTTTCAATTTCGTAGGCTAATAATTCTCTAGGCAATTCAATTTTATATGTTATTTCAGAATCTGAGAAGTATTCAGGTCTTATATTTTTATAAAAATCATTCGGCAAGTTAAAGCTCTTGGTTTTATTCATAAATTTTTATTTGAATTGGAAATGTACAAAAAAGTCTCGAAATAAAGTTTTCAAAACACATTCCCGTTCAAAATCACTGGCAATCAAGCGGTCACTCTTCGGTCGTTCTCTTTGTTTCGTTCGGCAGCTCCAGTCGGTCGTCGGCAGAAAAAGCCTCCTTCCTCCATTCCGCAGACACTACGCAGCACAATAAAAATAGCAGCTCGAAAATAAGCAGCTATTTTTATTGCGCCGCTTCGTTCCTCATCTTCACACGTTCTCTACCCTACGTTCGGCAGGGCTACTACATCCACAATACCGCTTCATTTCGTTTCGCTCCGCAGGCTACACTCCACTGCATTCCAGCCGTATTATGTCTGTCGCCCTTTATTTTTTCAGCGGTTGCTCCTTCGCACAGCCATCGGGGTTGGCTCCGTTAGCACTTTGCCCTAAATCAAGGAACGCCAAGGCTATTTTTTATATTTTCCCCGCCGTTTCACGCTCGCAGTACTTCTCTCCACTCCGTAAACTACGCTCCGTTCCCGTCCTGCGGTGGCTGTTCGATTGCCGCAACCCCGCCACTGCGCTCCTCGAAAAATAATAATTTCCGCTATCGCTACAATTATTATTTTCTGCGGTGCTTGGGGGTGTTTGATTGCCGTTTTCATAAGAACCCTCCCGAAAAAAGCTAAACAACAACATCAGTCTTCGAAAAAAAATAAAAAAAGAAAGTAAAGGTAAGTTCCGGTTTTATAAAAATACAAGTTCAAGCCCTCCGGGTTTTAGAAAAAATCTCCACCCTCAATCTAAAATGTGCAATCAACAACATTAATCGGTTCGGGTAGTATTTTTTCTAAAAAACTCGATTTTTTAAAAACCTCCACTGGTGAGATGACTTTCTTTTTTTCTTTTTGAAAAATTTTAGGTAACGCGGTTTCGACAAATTCAGCATTCATAAAAAACAGAAAAACAGAAGAAAACTTAACTTTTAAATTCCGAAGCTATGCTAAATTTTATTATCAAAACCCATCAAAAAGACACAGTTTACAAAGGAAACAGAATCTTTATTCTCAATAAAGGAATGAATAACGGTAAACCCCAAAAAGAGCCATTTACGAACAGCTTTGTAATTCAATTTCCAAATGAAGAACATGCCGAAACAGTATACTGGTTAGCGTATAGCCTATGGAAGTCAAACTTTTGGCACCAATCTCTTTGCGGTTCTGTAATTCCATTTTTGCGTATCCATGATTTCAAAAAAGACTTTTCGGCTAAAGTAGATGAAACGATGCAGGAACACGAGTTACATAAAAAACAAGTTCAGGTATTGAGGTTGTTGGAACAAAAAGAAGATCAATAACATCAAAATATTGTCCTTATCAACGAAATGACAAGTGTGATTTTGAGACGATATTACAAGAACTAAAATAAGAAAGATCCTTGCGGTATCGAATTTTTAATTTATTTATAAAAAATATATAAAATCAACTATTTCTTTTAAAATTAACTTAAAAACCTGTACTACAAGTAAATAAAATATCGTAAAAAATATTTATTCAAAATAATTTCGTAAACTTGTTAAGAAAATAACTATTAATAACAATTTTATACCACTCTAAAAATAAAAAAGTAGAGTAATTACAGTCGGAATTAGTTTTTAACATTCAATAATTATAATTCCATATTCTAAAATCAAAATTAACATGATACTGACTGAGATGAAATAAACTTTTTTAAATAACATAACAAACGCACAGAGAAACGATTCAAATAGTCAAAGCAATGAAGTTTTATTTTTGTCCAACACAAATTTTTGTTTACAAATTATATTTTCATAGCACATTGTAACATTTGTCTTTGCTTACCATCACACAAACACACCCGAAAACAATGTCAAAAAATGTAATCACCAAAACACTTTTAATCATCACCAACTCATTCCTAATCTTAAATAAAAAAATCACTACAAAACCAAAAAACTAAACGAACTTACATTTGCTCTTAAAATTCAATAAACAAATTCAATAACTAAACAAATTTATAAAAATGAATATATATCAAACACTATGGGACAATGATGAAAACAAATTCTCAGTTTCCAAGAAGCTAAACAGTGGTGAGTACGAAAATCCAAATGCTGACCTTTTAATTGATGAACAAATAAAGGCGGATGGCAGGCGTGACACAGACTTGGCGAAAAACCCACTCTTTAGTTTTGTCAATTTAGCCAAATTAGAGACTGAAATTAATTCCAAATTTATAAATCTTTTGAATAACTATATAATAAATTACAGAGATGTAGAAGATTATACAACTCAAGAATTAGACGAAATATATCAGTTCATTGAAACTATAAAAAGTACTAAAGTTTTTCAACTAGCTATAGACTATATTGAAAATTCATTAAATGAACGAATACAGGAAAACTTCAATGATCAGATGTTTGACATTTGGTTTAAATTCTATACAAACTGGTTCAATGGAAGACAGACAGATTTTTGCAGTGGATTTGAACATGTATTTGTTGGTGAAGGAAAATATTCACCGACAACCGGTGGCAATAACACATTGGGTGAAATAGACGGTTACCACAACTGGATAAAGTTCCTACTGGATGAAAAAACAGGGAGAGTTAATTTTTCAGGTTACAATTATGGACTTGATAATAATCAAGGTCCTGATAATGTAAATGTAGTTACTCTGCAAATGACTTGGGAACATCGTGATTTAAATGGAGACTTAATCGCACAATTATTTAAACCCAAAGGGGGTTTTTTTGTAGGTAATAGTCCTGAATGTGATTTAGCTATGGGTACGATAGCTTATTTCGAAAGTAAAAAAGGAATGTTTTCAAGCAATGACAAAAAACAAGTGGATTTAGGAAAAAGCAAACTCGCTCTTGTAATGTACAGAAATATTAATCGGGACGCTACTAGAGGGGATCATATTAGGTCATTTTATCCCGAATATCTTGGTTCAATGGCATTTGCAGATTCATTACTACAGAATATCAAAGGCTTAGACTATGATAAAAGCAACTTGTTAAGACTCAATAATACTTTATATGCAGACTTTGTTTACAGAAGCAAAGAAAGTATTCTTGAACGAAGTATTTACTATGATAACAATCGATGGAAATTAAAATTTGAAAACTGGAAATAACTAAGGGACATCTTAGCTCAACTGGGAGAGCAACAATTAGCCACACTAATTGGGGATATAGGTTCGACCCCTATAGGTGTCACAAATTCAATTTAAATAATTAAAAAATCAAAAGATATGTCAACATTTTCAGGACTAAAAAACAATGAACCTTGGTTCAATAGCATTCAAGGGAACATTTTAAAACCTCATGGAAGAGATTATCATGTTCTAATCTACTTATCCTTCGCAAATATCGTTGACAAGGATAATTTACTCAATTGGATAAGTAAATTAGAAGTCACATCATTTAAGAGGCAATTAGAAGATACATTGAAGTTTCGTGCTAAACGTGAATCAGAATTATTCACATCCTTTTTTCTTTCGGCATCTGGTTACAAGAATTTAGGATTTGTTGAAGACCAAATGCCTAATGACCCTTCCTTTTTACAAGGAATGAAAATCGCTGGTCAAAAGTTAAAAGACAATCCTGTTTCAAATTGGGAAAATCAATATCAAGAAACTATTGACGCTGTAATATTACTTGCTCACGATAACAAAGATATTCTTAAGAAAATTCAAACGGAAATTGAAAGTAGTTTTAAAACAATTGGAGTGATATTAGGAACTGAATTTGGTGCAACTGTTAGAGACGAAAATGAATTTTCTTGTGAACCATTTGGATTTAGAGATGGAATAAGTAATCCACTTTTCCTTGAAGAAGACATTGATAAATACTCTAATTCAAGCAATCGTAAATTTGATTTAAGAGCTACAAAAGAAATAGCATTAATCCAAGACCCTGGTGCACCTACTGTTTATGGATCATATGTAGTTCTTCGCAAATTAGAACAGAACGTAAAAATGTTTCGCAAAGCAGAGCAAGAGATTGCAAATAAAATTGGACTAAATGACAACATTGAAAAAGTTGGAGCTTCAATTATTGGTAGATTTAGAAATGGTAGTCCATTAGTAGAATCTGAAAATCCTACAATTACTGATGATGTTGTTTTAAACAACGACTGGGATTTTTCAAACGATTCAACAGGGTCAAAATGCCCTTTTCATGCACACATAAGGAAAGCAAACGATAGAGGAGAAAGTATGCGAACTGGAGTTGGATTTGGAGATGAAAGATATAAGAGAATTTCAAGAAGAGGATTTACATATGTAGGTAATTCAACTGATAATTTACCCAATCTTAAAGCAATGTCAACAATTGATGAATATCCAGAAAAAGGGATTGGTACATTGTTTATGGCTTTTCAAAGTAGCATTTCAGACCAGTTTGAAAGACTAATTTCGTCTAACATAAATAACAAGGACTACTTTAAGCCACATGCTGGTGTAGATTCTTTGCTTGGTGTAAGAGATGAGGGAGACTCTACTTATAAGTTCTCTAATGGCAATCAATCTACTATTGTTAATCTGGAGTCATTTGTTACACTTAAAGGAGGAGAGTATTTATTTGCTCCTTCAATCACTTTTCTAAAATCTTTGTCTACTGCAAACAGCTTAGCGCAGTTTAGGGATGGTAAGCCTTCAACAAATAGGACCGCTTTTTTGAGGGAGCAATTAATTGAACGTGCTTTTTCAAATAGAAAAGATGAATGGTTTACCAAAGAAATGCTACCGAATATTTTATTGGCGAATCCAGAATTAAAGGACCAATCAGTAATAGTTCGACAGGCAGTTGCTTCAAAGACAATGCTTGAGGCAATGACAAATAAGCAGAACTCCTATCGCACACATACTTATGAAATAATTAAGGGAGAACTAATTGTTGGTACAATGTCAATGGGTTCTGTTGGCTTAGGTAAAACATTTCCTGGCTATCTAACTAATGAAGAAGCAAGAGCATCTTCTTTGAGTAACAGGGATGAAGGTTCTGTTTTTGCCCATACTGTTCCTAATTTTAGTAGAATTCTAAAGGGTGGATTAAATTCTGTTATTAAATTTTCAGAAGAAAAGCTACAATCAAAAAAAATAAATGATGAGCAAGCTGATTTTTATAAAGCAGTTATTATTGCATGCAAAGCTGTAATTGATTATGCAAATGCATTTGCTGATTTAGCAATTCAGGATTCCGAAAAAGAATCAGATGAGTTAAGAAAAAAAGAGTTATTAAATATTGCAAATATATGCAGAAAAGTACCTGCCAACCCCTCTGATACCTTTCAAGAGGCCTTGCAATCGATTTGGTTTATTCATTTAGCAGAGACTGCTTTTTGTGTATTCAATTCGTTAGGCCGATTAGACCAAGTTCTAAATGATTACTTACAAAATGACTTAAATAAAAAAAACATTTCAGAAGAATACGCAACTGAATTGTTAGAATGTTTTCTAATTAAATGTGCTCAGAGATTAAACCTAAATCCCACAACATTAAAAGAACAAGACAATTTAACATTTGGGACTGGAATAGGTACGCAAGCGATTTATTTAGACCAAATTGCAAGCTGTAATAATTTTATACAAAATATTGTTTTAGGTGGTGTTAAACCTGATGGTTCAGATGGAACAAATAAAACCACGTTCCTATTTCTAAAAGCATTGGGAGGTATTGGATTGGCAACCCCAACAATAAATATACGAGTCAGTAAAGATTCACCAAAAGATTTATTAGATGCAGTTGATATTACTATTCGTCAAGCAGGTAACGGTCATCCTATTCTTTATAACGAAACCAATATAATTAAGGGTCTCTTAGATGCAGGAATTCCAATTAAAGAAGCTAGAGACTTTGCCTTGGCAGGGTGTTGGGAGCCAATGCTACATGGTAAGAATTCCTTTATTTTTGGAATGGTAAACATGCTTCGTGTTTTAGAATGTGCATTGAATGAGGGCACTTTATTTTCAAGCGACCCTCAATTCCTTGTAGGACAAAAGCAAAGTTGGAAAAGTCCTACTCCAAATGCTTACAAATCCTTTCAAGACCTTATGGATGAAGTCAAAATACATATGAGGTTTTTTGCTGATAAAATAGCATTAGGTACATGTTCCTTTTTTCAATTTCCATCCTCTGTTACTCCAACACCATTTATGTCTATACTTCTGGATGGTTGTTTAGAGAGAGGTACAGATCAAAGCATGGGAGGTGCTGATTATAACATTATTGCAAATCTTGCTTTTGCAGTACCAAATACAGCCAATGCTTTAGCAAATATTAAGAAATACGTTTTTGAAGAAAAAAGATGGACTTTAAAAGAAGTCGCTGATGCACTTCGTTCCAATTGGGGATTGTCTATTGTAAGAAATGAATATGAACAACAAGATTTGGGAGACGAGCAACTAAAAGATAAATATTTTCAGATGAGACGGACATTCCTTGAAAGCAATGTTAAATTCGGAAATGACAATAATTACGTTGATGATATTGCAAAGGACTTGATGGATAATTGGTATTGGGCTTGCAAACAAGCTGAATCTCTTGCGAAAAAAGCCTTCCTATCTGAAAGTAAAAATAAAGAAGGAAGCAAGTTAAGAATGATGACCAACTATCCAGCAACTTCATTAAAGGAAACTCTAAGACCTGATTTTGAGTTATTCTTTACTTCAGGCTCAGGAACTTTTGGACAATATTCTTCAATGGGTAAAGGTGTGAATGCCTCTAGTGATGGTAGGGCGGCTAATGAATCGGTTGTTCCAAACTGCTCCCCAATGGCAGGTACAGCAACAAACGGACTAATTGGCTTATTTAAAACCTTAAGTAAATTACAGTTGGAGAGATTTGGTTGTGCAGTTGTTACGGACATTCGTATTGATGGAATATATCAGCCTAGTGGGTATTTTAGAGAGTTAATTGAAAATTGGACAAGCAATGGAGGTAGTATGCTAACCGTTAGTGTGCTTTCCACAAACGATGTTTTAGCAATGCTAAGACTTACTGATAGAGTTCGAAACAATCCCAATAGTGTAGAGGAGTTAAAAAAATACGCAGACAGATTCTGTAGGGTTGGCGGCTGGAATTCAGGTTTTATATGTTTACCTCGACCACAGCAAAGAGACCATTTATTAAGAGCTACATTTTAAATATGAAAACAAATAAAAATGTCATAACATTCTTATTTTCCTTATTCTTATTTTCCTTTTGTCACAGCCAAAACAACACCCAAAAAAAAATTTTATCTATGATTAATTTGGAGTTTGTAACTATACCAAGTGGAACCTTTAATATGGGCAGCCAATACCATCTTTACGAGTCAGATGAAAATAATGAAAAATGGTATCGTGATGAATCACCAATGCATAGAGTAAAAATAACTAGCAACTTTGAGCTACTGTCATCTGAGGTTACATTCGCTCAATTTGAATTATTTGTAAAAGAGACAAATTATAAAACTTCAGCTGAACTAAACAACTTTGGTTCCTTAGGTCTCTATAATGAGCAAGACGGAATTTGGAAAGTAGATTCCTCACTGAACTGGAAAAATCCAGGTTACAAATTTTTAATAAATGATCCTATTACTCATGTAAGCTGGAAAGATGCAAAGGCATTTTGTTATTGGCTTTCACAAATAGATTCAATCTACGATTATGATTTACCATCTGAGGCTGAATGGGAGTATGCAGCAAGTTCAGGAGGTAAGTACACATACTCTTGGGGTAATGAAAAACCTACTAAAAATAACCTTGAAAACATTGCAGATAATTCATTCATCACTAAATTCCCATCTTGGAAATATCCTGTGCTTTCAGATTATAATGATAATTCCATTTTAATATCAAAGGTTAAATCTTATCAGCCAAATGAATTTGGTTTGTTTGATATTTCAGGAAATGTTTGGGAATGGGTCAATGATTATTATTCAAGCTATTCATTAGAACCACAAGTTAATCCGTGCAATTTGGAAGGGAAATTATTTGGTGAAATTTATAAAAGCGAAAGAGATTTAGATCGAAATGTACAGCTTAATAAAAGGCTAAAAGAAAAGGTAATTAGAGGAGGAGGGTTTGACTGGGAATTAGCTTATGTTAGAACAACAAAGCGAAGAAAAATACCTGTTGACAAAAACAGAATTGACTTCGCCAGCTTAAATTATTTGTCAGCAATAAATATTGGCTTTAGAATAAAGAGATTTAGGAAAGGAACAAATGAGACATGTCAAGATTATTTATATTCTGAATTAAAAAAAGTTTTGACTTCAGTTCATTTTGAAAACAATACAGAATTTACTCAAAATAAAAATGGAAGCGTTTGGATAAATCAAATTCAACGTATAGATAAATCAAATAACTATTATTGTATAATTAGTGGTCTGGGGGGGGAAAGTTATCAATATTCATACTTATTATATGTGGCGATGCCCGATTATAAATATGGCCCAATTGGAATTTCCCCTATAGACGTTTTTAGTGGCAACATGGCTATGAATATGAATTTAGTTAAACAAAATGGAGAATATATTTTAAAAGGTAAGGTGTATGAAACACCGTATAATATAACCGAACGAGAAATGAAATTAGTATTAGATGAGTATATCTTATTTAAATTATTATATTACTAGTACAAAAGGTTAATAAGATTAGCATGTTTAGAAATAACCCTGAGGTTGTGAAAGGATTAAAAAATATGCTGTTTTTTATTAATACTATAGTGATTTGTGCTGCCTAAACCCCTCTACTATAAATCTGCAAACCGTTACAACAAAAACAGCCTAGTCTCTCAACTAGGCTTTCATAAAAATTTGAAAAAAGGTTACCAAGCCAAATCCGAATTATTTATTTTTTGATTTTGTCAACCATTTTAAAAGGAGCGAAACTGCAAAACTTACAATCGCTCCCACTACCGCTAAGATAATCGTTTTTACAGTATCTTCAGAAAGGATGTTAGGCACGACACTCAACAAAGTTCCGGATACTGTTCCAATTCGGAGGGAAATATTATTCTCCATCCCGCGCTCGATTTTCAATTATTTGTTCTTTTTTGACCGTATTATCCAAAGTCATTTGACTTACTGCCGAAATAACCCCACCCGCTACTGCCAAATATCCCGCTACTGTAACAACTGTCACAGGTAAAACTACTGGAGCTGCAATGACACTTCCGCTAATGGCCAATAAAGCCAATCCAATACTTCGCAAAATCCTAAAAAACTTTGGGGTTGGCGATTTTGCTCTTTTAACTAAATTCATAATTCTATTTTTTAGATTGGATACTTATTTTTACTTCTTCGTTGCGTTCTAAAGCTTCATAAACCAAAACTTTCAGCTTTTCCAACGCTTTTCGGGAAGAATTTCCCTTACCAATTCCCGTGTGTTTCATTACAGGAGCAATACAGCCCAATAAATCCATTTTAGCCTCATTGGCGGGATGGATTAAGATTAAATCTCTTCCCGGAACATTTCTCAAATGCAAGTGCCATTTGAATTTTGGGCTAAACCGCTTCTGTAAAACATATTCCCCTTCAGGAACACAGGAAATTCGCTTTTGGTTATACAACCAGGGCAACTCGATGGTGTAACAAACTAATGTGCCGTTCCATTCTAAAACTCCCTGCGTTCCCTCTGGAAAATAAGTTCTATTCAACATCAAAACCATCTTACAGTCCGCTTACCTGCACCAATGCCAATGGATTATAAGCTCCATTTTTCAAGGAATACATTTGCCCATTTACTTCTTGATAAAACTCAACTCCTAAAGCCAAAAATAAAGGTTTTGTACTCGCTGGAGTTACTGGATTAGTTTGACTGATAGCAACTGTTGGAACAGCATCCCATGGAAGAATAGCAGTTTCTGAATTGGTAACAACAAAAGTTTCTGCTTCAAAATCAATTTCGGTTCCTGCAGAAATAATTTTAAAGTGAGTAGATCCACTTGGAGCCGCGATCATATTCGTTGGAATAAAAGGAGCTAAATCAACGGTTATATTTCCCGCAGCACGGTCAATTGTTCCCACAAAAGGAGCAAATAAACTGGTTCCCAATTTCCCTCTAATGTTGAACTCAAAACCCGATAGCAATTCTGCTTCTCCATCGATAACATTTCGCAATCCTCTCACACTGGTAACATCAGCTTGAATAACTTTGACCAATTGCTGAGTAAGTCGGCTTACCATTCTACCGTCAGCAGAATTTATCAAAACTGCTCTCAGAGCCGTTCTTAAAATCTTTCCAGCTTTTCCAGCTCTTCCAAATTCAGACCCATTTTCACGTGTTCTTTGAAAAGCAGGATCATTCTTAATTCTGCTAGCGTCAATTCCACCTTTTTCACGCGCCAAATGACCGTCCTGGGTTTTATAAAAAGTAATATCTCCGATAGTACCTTTCAATTTAATTATGCCTTTCTGTCTTGCCATAATTTCTAAAATTTAGATTAAATTTTCACTTAAAACTCTTTCAATCATCATCCTGTTGCAACACCTTTCGATTGATTATGAAACAAATTTTAGCCAATTAAACCACATAAAAAAGACACCACCATTCCATATGTCACTTTGTGACATAAATGGCAGAAATAGACATAAATACCCATTTACTCCATCATAAATAGTAGTAAATTACCGCTTCTGAACGAAAGGAATTATTTACTATTTTTATTGAGCGCAAAAACTTGGATCATAGGAGTTTCAAGTAATTCAAAGCCTAATCAAAGCTATAGATAGAGTATGAGAAAAAAATGAGTTTGTATCCATCGAAGAATTTTGTCAATACACCAGCCTAAAAATTGAACAAGTTGAACCTTTGATAATTGGATAGAAATTGTATTTTAGGCAACTAAATTTTGAACTTTACCAGCTCAAAAAACATTGTCTAACCAGTTCAAATTATTATAATTAATCATTAATTCACGCAAAAAAATCCTTATATTTGAGTAATTGAAATTTAGAACAATTTGCTAACATATTGAGAGGTGTCAGTTGAGGTGTCACTTAAAATAAAAGCTTTGCGAAGCCTTATTTTACGGCACTTTAAAAAAATAAACAACTCCCTCTTTAAGAATAAGAAATACAAAATTGCAGGAAAGAAAACTGCTCTTATGGTATGTGTATAATGCTCTGTTTTACTTTCCGGTTGATTGTGAAGCTTATACTTGAAAATATGCAGATAAAATCCGTCGTAGAGAGCCAGAACCGAAAATAGTATTAGTAAAATAGATGTAATGATAATTGCAGTTTCCATATGTTATTGAGTTTATTATGAAACAAAAGTAATGGACAGCGATTATATCTTCGAGGACAAATGTCGTCAAATGTTATTATGAAATTTCTTTTCTAATCCGGCTGAGTGTTCTGCGGGTTACACCAAGATAAGTAGCAATGTCATTAATCGATGCTTTGTTTAAAATAGATGGCTGTTCTTTGAGCAACCGCAAATACTTCTCTTTTGCTGTTTCATTGCATAAAACACTCGCATACTGTTCCATTACAATATGTTGTCTTTCAGCTATTGTTCTTCCAATGTTCTGCCAAACCACACTTTGCTGATATAGTTTCTGTAAATCGGCATAATCAATAACTAAAAGCTCAGTATCTTCAATAGCTTGGATAGCAAGTTCTGAAGGCTGTTGCAAAATGAAACTTTTATATGATGTCGTCAAGTTATTCTCAATGCAAAAACATGAGGTCACTTCCTCGGCATTTTCGTTTAAATAATAAGTTCTAAGCGTTCCTTTCTTTATAAAAGCAACTTGCTGGCATATTTTTCCGGGTAATACAAAATAGCTGTTTTTAGCAAAATGCTGACTCTGAAAATACCCAATCGTATTTTCAAAGTCAGCATCGCTGATATAGGTAATAGTACGCAAAAACGTTTTTAAACTTTCCATAACTGATTTTATATGGACAAAGTTAATATGCTTTTTTTAACATTTCTGCATAACTGTTTGGCAAATCACTTTCTTCAATTGCTTTAGCAGCTTTTTCAATATCATACCTCACTCGGATAAATTCTACCTGTACACCCTCTTTTTTTGAGAAATCACTGTTTTTATTGATGGTTATTACTGCAAAACAGCATTTAGGATTTCCATCTTTGGGCTTACCCACAGATCCTACATTAACAGCATGAAAATAACTGCCTAATTTATTGGGATTTTCCAATATCCGATGGTAAGGTTTGTGAGAATGCCCGCAAATAATAATATCAGCTCCACAGTCAAGGAAGATGTCAGTGAAGTCATTTTCGTTCTTATCTTCAAGTAAGTATTCTTTATTGCTGTATGGACTGCCATGCACCATTAATACTATAAAAAGTTTATTAAGTACCTGATATTCCAATTTTATATGTGCAGGAAGAGCTGAAAGATACTCTATTTGTTCTTTGCCAACTATTTGATATGCATAACTTTCAGAATCTTTCGATCCCTTATTATGTATATCCACAGCTTTTACGTCATGATTTCCCGCTAAAGTTGGAATATGCCTCTTACGGATTTCATTGATTACCGCATTTGGCCATAAATTATAACCTACCAAATCCCCTAAACAATAAACTGCATCAATATTCTGCTGTTCTATGCTTTTTAATGTTTCTTCCAATGCAGGCAAATTGGCATGAATATCTGATATTATAGCAATTCTCATCGGTTATATTCCTTTTCTTAAACTTTCAGCATAAGCATTTGGCAATGGGCTGTCTTCAACAGCTTTTGCAGCTTTTTCGACATCATATTCAAAGCGAATAAATTCTGTCGAGATGCTATTCTTATCTTTGACAGAGCTATTTTCATTCATGGTTAGCATTACATAGCCACCTCTTGGATCACCATCTTTCGGCTTTCCTACAGAGCCAATATTAATGGCATGTCTGAAGTGATCATCTCCATCCTTGCCATCATTCAATACTCTATGATAAGGCTTATGAGTATGTCCAAAACACATAATGTCAGCATCAGCGTTTTCCATAATACGCAACATACTTTTTTCATCGCGATCTTCAAAAAGATACTCATTGATTTTTCTTGGACTTCCATGAACAAGCAATAAGTTTAGCTTGTCGTTATTAAGCTGAAACTCTAATTTGATATGTGCAGGAAGTGTTCTAAGATATTGCCTTTCTTGCTCGTTTACTAAAGAGTTAGTGTAGGATATTGAAACGGCTCCGTTAGCTTTTTCATCATCCGTTTTATAAGCACATCCGCAATCATTACTTGTTCTTCCAATACCGAAATCGTAGTTTCCTGCAATGGTAGGAATACCTCTTTTTCTTATCTCATTGATAACTTCGTTTGGCCAGATATTGTATCCAACCAAATCTCCTAAGCAATAAACAGCATCTGGTTTTGTTATTTCTATATCCTTAAAAAAAGCTTCCAAAGCAGGAAGGTTTGCATGGATATCGCTAAATAATGCTATTCTCATAATTTATTTGTTTTAAATTATTTATACACTTCAAAAAAAATTATGCTTTTATAGTATAGTATTTCCTTCTAAACCAAAAAGCAACATTTACTAATGCAATAAGCGCAGGCACTTCAACTAATGGACCAATTACACCTGCAAAGGCTTGACCGCTGTTGATTCCAAAAACTCCGATCGCAACTGCAATGGCCAATTCGAAATTGTTTCCAGTAGCGGTAAAAGCAATGGCTGTGGATTTCGAATAATCTGCACCAAAATATTTACCAATGAAGAAACTAATGACAAACATTATTACAAAATAGATAACTAATGGAATGGCAATACGCACTACATCCATTGGTATTTGTATAATCAACTCTCCTTTTAGGCTGAACATCAAAATGATGGTAAACAACAATGATATTAATGTTATTGGCGAAATAAAAGGCACATATTTAGTCTCAAACCATTCAGCTCCTTTAAGAGCAATTAAAGCGTAACGGCTTATGATTCCAAGTGCAAAAGGAATTCCCAAATAGATACCCACACTTTCGGCAATTTGTCCAATACTAATGTTAACTTCAAAACCTGTATATCCAAAATAGGGCGGTAAAATTGTGATAAAAACATAGGCATAAATACTATATAGCAATACTTGAAAAATACTGTTCAAAGCAATCAAACCTGCTGCATACTCTCTGTTTCCATCCGCTAAATCATTCCAAACAACAACCATTGCAATACAACGTGCCAACCCGATTAGGATTACACCAATCATATATTCAGGATATCCATTAAGGAACAATAATGCCAAAGAGAACATTAATATTGGGCCTACAATCCAATTCAGAAATAATGAAGCACCCAACACTTTTGTGTTTTTAAATACTTCGCTCATTTGTTCGTATTTTACTTTTGCTAATGGTGGATACATCATCAGGATCAACCCGATGGCTAAAGGAATATTAGTTGTACCACTTGAAAAAGAATTGATAAACCCGCTACTGGACGGAATGAAATAGCCTATTGAAACTCCAATTGCCATTGCTAAGAAAATCCAAAGGGTAAGATAACTGTCTAGAAAGCTTAATTTTTTTCTTTCCACTACTGGTGCACAATTATTTGCTGACATACTTATTATTTAATTTGTGAAAAAACATAAAACATTTCGGTTGCTATCTGCAAACTTCTTTCTTCGTATTTTTCTGCTTGCTGCGGTGTATTGTCAAATGCTTTTGGGTCTTCAAAAGTAATTGGAATACGTTTTTCAGCTCCTGCAATAAAAGGACATCCGCCATCGGCTTGTGAACAGGTCATAATGGCAACAAATTCATCCTGCGGATTAAAACTGTCATGATAGGTTTTAGAAAAGCCAATAACCGGATGCTCATTCTCAGCATACTTTATACTATATACTGGATTACTACCTTCAGCAATAGTTCTTATTTCAAACCCTTGCTTTGCAAGTGTTTTTGATACCATTGGAAACATCGCTGTCGCTTCTGTACCGCCAGAATAGCAAAATACATTTTTTATATCATAATATGCAGCAGCGGTTTGTGCCCAGACTTGTGATAAATGGCTTCTTCTTGAATTATGGGTACAAATTAAGTTTAGTCTTATTTCTTGTTGATCAGCCGCTTTAGTTTGTATATAATCTACAAGTGGCTGCAAAATAATTTTACGTTCTGCGGTAATGCTTTCGAAATTAAAAGTATTGATTACAGTTGCAATCTCAGAAAAAACGTTTGTTTTGGTTAAGGTCATTATTATATCAATTTTTATAGTTTAAAATTAGCAACAGCTTCCACCTGGAGTACAGCAGCTGGCTTCAGTGTTCATATCGGACAATCTCACTTTCGGCTTTTCTGAAGGAATGCCACATTGGTCTTGAGCCAAACAGGCTGTTTTTTTGTCTAATAAAACAAAATCATTTCCATTGAAATCCAAATCGTATTTACCAATGGTTTGTGCCTGATACTCCACTTCTATTTCAAAGTCTTCTATTCCCAGCACTTTCTCTGATAATTCGATGATATTGAGTAATTTTTGAGGCTTTAATCGATGTTCAAAATCGTTGGCATCCCATAACTGGAAGTTAACTACAGTTTCTTTTCGAACTGTTCCTCCGCAGTCAATAAAGTTTTTGGTAATTAAACCCACTTCAGTTACATGAAAATGTTCCGGCACCGAAGTTCCGTCAGTCAAGATGAAGTTTACAGCTTCAACCGATTTCAAGATGTTTTTTACTTGTGATAGTTTCATAGTATTTTTATTTAAAAATTTAACAACAGTCGTTTTTCTTTTTCTCCAAATGTTTTGTGATGTCTAGAAAGAAACCTTTTATTTGTTCAAAACCTGGTTCGTTGATACAATAGCAGATTGAGTTTCCTTCGAAGTTTCCTTTGATTATTCCAGCATTTTTTAGCTCTTTTAAGTGTTGCGAAACTGTAGGTTGTGCCAGTGGTAACTCATTTACAATATCACCACAAATACAAGAGTCCACTTTTAGTAAATATTCAATAATGGCTATTCGCGCAGGATGCCCGAGTGCTTTGGCTAAAATGGCCAACTCATTTTGCTTATCTGTAAAGCTGTCAGTTTTTGTTGCTCCCATAGTGTTATATTTATATTGCAATATTACGATATATTTGATTATAAAAAAAATATTTCGAAACTTAACCATTTATTAATGACAGATTCCTTGTTCTTGTTTCTGATATCCGTTTTAATACAGCTGTTTTGTAACTGGGGTTTCCATATGAAGTTTTTAATTTCCTCAACAATGAAAATAACAGTAACCATTAGAAATTAAAAGCCAAACTCCCTCTTTAAAGGACATCTTTTAGCTCCAATGTTGGCAATAAATACTTTTACATAAGATTTAAATACAGATCGTATGAAGCCATTTACTTTTGACCAAATACCCGTCATGATGAATAAAATTCATGATAAATTAGAGCATTTGGAAAAACTTATTGTAAGAATGTCTAATGTAGAAGAAAATAAAGAAGAAGTTCTAAACATTCAAGAAGCATCAAAACTTTTAGACCTATCGGTATCAACAATTTATAGTAAAGTATGCAAAAGGGAAATCCCTGTTAATAAACAAGGTAAACGCATTTATTTTTATAGACATGAGTTGATGAAATGGATTAAGTCAGGTCGGGTAAAAACTTATTTAGAAATCCAAAATGATATTGAAAAAAGGTCAAAAATCTAAATATTAGATTTTTGACCTTTTTATTTTTTAACCTTCACGTCTAAGTATTCTAATATCTTGAAGCTATTGCAACAGTTTAAAACAATTGGAGAAAATTAGAAGGAGAAAAAAAGTTATTAGAGAAAGATTTAACTTAGCTAAGCTATTAATGAGCCCAAAGTAGACTACATAATTGAATAATTAAAAAAAAAATAGAAATTATATCAATAAAAGCATTTGCTGGAAAAAGAGGTCTTTAAAGAGAATCCAGCCATTGCAAATGCTTTTTTGGTAAAAACTAGCTTTCCGACTTACTATTTTATTGATGAAATAAGAAAAAAGCAATCTTAATATTTCCATTTTAAAATATAACCTGAAGATACTACAAGACTGAAAATTTACGTGACCACAAATAATGAGTCCTTAAAGTTTTATTAATAAATTTGCATAAGGATTATGTATAAATAAAATATGCTTTTACAATATTAATACTTCCATTTTGAAAAAGGTCATCCGAAATTAAATCGGAAAAGATTCTTATATAATAATCTGTGGGACCTCAATCCAACAAAAAGTAATCATTTAACTAAGCCCCAAGAAAAGCAACGATTAAAGAAAGCAACAAATGGAAAACATTCCAATAAGAAATATTCATGAGAGCCCAAAAGAACCAAACTTGTCTGGAAGCTTTAGTGTAAGAGCTATTCAAGACTTACTGTTAGAAAAAGATATGGTTCAAGAATTACATAGACATGATTTTTATTACATACTTATTTTAAAAAAAGGAAGTGGTTATCATGAGATTGACTTCAAACCATATGAAGTTCACAATCATACTATATTCTTGATGCGTCCGGGACAAGTGCATCAACTTACTTTGAAAACTGGAAGCTCAGGTTATTTACTTCAATTTAAAACAGACTTTTTTAACTCTCAAAATAAATTTGCGCAAGAGCTTTTACGCAAGGTTAGTCACATCAACTTTTGTAAGCTTCATAGTGATGGATTTAATAAATTGGAGAATATTTTATCCTATATTTTGACAGAGTATAACGAAAAACAAGAAGGTTATCAAGAGGCCATTAAATCTAACTTAAGTATTTTCTTTATCGAATTAGTTAGACATCGTCAAAATAAGGAAATTGCTTCCAAAGAAAACAACCCCTATTTACAGGAACAACTAGAGAAATTTCTAGAACTTTTAGACGCAAACATTACCAAAAATAAACAAGTATCACAATATGCCGATATGTTGAATATCTCAACCTATCAACTGAATGCAATTACAAAGACGTCACTCAATAAAACGCCTTCTGAGCTTATTAATGAACACATTGTCTTAGAATCAAAGAGACAACTTCTTGCAACCTCCAATCAGGTTAACCAAATAGCCGATCAGCTTGGTTATGATGATATTTCCTATTTCATACGTTTTTTTAAAAAGCATACTAAATATTCCCCAGAAGCGTTCCGGCACAATTTCAAATAAGTCCTATTCAACTTCATTTTTGTCCTATCCAGCAGCTTACAACTGCTAATACCTTTGCTGAATAAATAATATAAATATTCAAAAAAGTAATCGATATGAAAACAAAAATGAAATTAATAGCTGCCTTAAAAATATGGGTCGTAATTTACCCTTCCATCACACTTTTTCTGTATCTATTAGGAAAATCATCATTAGTATTACCTTTATATGAAAGGACATTTCTCCTGACTATAATACTTGTTCCATGGGTCGTTTTTATTGGTGTCCCATTTTTAGATTATATCATTCGTCTGCTTTCAATTAAAATTGACAAAAAATAATCTAGGATGAAAGCTAGCAAGAAAACTATACAGTCCTCTTCTAGACGAAAATTCATTAAGCAAAGTGGGCTCGCAATAGTAGCACTTGCATTTCCTTTAACAAAAATATCAAAAAACTATAAAATGGAAAATAATAAAAAATTTGATGTGATAATAGTCGGCGGCAGTTATTCAGGTCTTGCAGCAGGTATGGCTTTAGGCAGAGCTTTGAAACAAGTTTTGATTATTGACAGCGGAAAACCTTGTAATGCACAAACACCCCATTCCCACAACTTCCTTACACAAGATGGAAAGACACCCAAAGAGATAGCAACTCTTGCCAAACAACAAGTAGAAATGTATAATACCATAACCTTTTTCAATGGTTTGGCAACTAACGGAAGCAAAACGGATAATGGTTTTGAGATTCAAGTGGCATCTGGGGAAATATTCCAAGCAAACAAATTAATTTTTGCAACAGGGATAAAAGATGAAATGCCAACCATTGAAGGGTTTTCAGATTGTTGGGGCATATCGATGTTGCATTGCCCTTATTGCCATGGATACGAAGTACGAAATGAAAAAACAGGCATATTGGGCAATGGGGAATATGGTAATGAATTAGCTAAGTTGATTTCTAATTGGACGAATGATTTAACCTTATATACCAACGGAAAATCAAATTTGACTCCCGAACAAACAGAAAAACTAAAAAACCATGACATAAAAATAATAAAAAAGGAAATACAAAAACTGGAACACAAAAACGGTTATCTTCAAAATATCATTTTCAAAGACGGCACAAAAGCCGAAGTGAAAGCAATGTATTCCCGCAACTCGTTTGAACAACATTGCACAATTCCAGAATCTTTGGGTTGTGAATTAAATGATGAAGGCTATATCAAGGTGAATCCCTTTCAAGAAACAACTGTTGATAGTGTTTTTGCCTGTGGTGATAATACTACTCGAATGCGCTCCGTAGCCAATTCTGTAGCAATGGGAACAGCAGCAGGAATGATGGCTAGTAAAAATATGATTTTAGAACAATTTTAATTGGAGCAATTATGGATAAAAATTTGGATATTGAGTACAAAAAAATGTGGGATAAACGATATAAAGAAAACGAATTTGTTTACGGCAAAGAACCTAATCGCTTTTTCAAAGAATGGCTTCCAAAATTCGAACCTGGAACTATATTGATGCCTGCCGATGGCGAAGGACGTAATGGCGTTTTTGCATCACAATTAGGTTGGAAGGTAATTTCATCTGATTTAAGTGAAGAGGGAAAATTAAAAGCATTAGCGTTAGCACAAGAAAAGAACGTTTCGCTAGAATATATTGTTGGCGATTTGGAGCAACTCCACTTTGAAACATCATCATTTGATGCTATTGGATTAATCTATGCTCACTTTTCAGCCGAAAAAAAATCATTTTTACACAAGAAGTTAAGTGCTAATCTCAGACCAGGGGGCATTATTATTTTTGAAGCTTTCAGTAAATTGCATTTGCTTTACAATGGACGTGACCCCAAAGTGGGAGGCCCAAAAGATTTTAATATGCTATTTTCAACAAATGAAATCGCAGCCGATTTTGAGAATTATGAGATACTTCTATTAGAGGAAAAAGAAATCACATTAGAAGAGGGTAAATATCATATTGGAAAAGGTTCTGTGATTCGGTTTGTTGGTAGAAAAAAATAGGCTTTTTAGTAAAGAGTTGGAGATTTTAATTTTATAATTAACATTTAAAAGTTGCAATGCTATCAATTAAGTTTTACTTAAAAGGGGAACTAGTATTTATCGACCATATCCTTTACTATAAAATCTTTATTCTAAATTAGCTGTCGGAATTATAAAAAGCAGTTAAACATTGCAATAAAGCTAATGCCAACAAGACTATGGAAAACAAACTCTTAAACTATTTTTCTAGAATAATGCCTATTTCAAAGGAAGAAGCGGATGCCATTGCAGCAACTATGAGTCTTACACACTTTAAAAAAGGTACTATTTTACTAAAAGAAGGCCAAATTTCTACTGAAGCGTATTTTGTTTTAGAAGGATGTGTTCGGCAGTATTTTTTAGTTGACGGAGAAGAAAAAACTGCTAATTTTTTTACAGAAGAACAATGGGTAATCTCCTTAAATAGTTTTAGTAATGGCATTCCATCAAATCATTATATCGTTTGTTGCACAGATTGTATTTTAGTCGTTGGTAATCGAGAAAAAGAAGAAGATTTATATCATCGATTTCCAAAACTAGAAACCGTTTCCAGAAAAGTAATGGAAAAAGTGTTTACCGAACAACAGGAAATAATGGCGTCCAACACAACTGATTCTCCGGAACAACGCTATCTTAAACTTTTAAGTTCAAGACCTGAATTGTTTCAAATAATACCCCAATACCAAATTGCAAGTTATATTGGTGTCAAACCGGAATCATTGAGTAGAATAAGAAAGCGAATAGCTCAAAACAATCAAAATTCAAATTCGTAAAAATTGCATTAATTGTATATCAGTTTTAAAAGGGAGTATAAATTCAAGTTGATAAAATTAGCCGATACTAGTTTCTTTGAATAATGATTACTTCTTTTATAAAGTGTAGTTTTTTTATCGATACCTATTTGTTTTTTTCAAGATATTCCAAATTAGTAATGCTAAAATTAGTGTAAAAACAGAAAATAATTTTTCGGAGTATGACTTGGATAATAGGTTCCCAATAGTATTAAGAATAAAAAGGATAAAGAAAATCCAGAATATGCTATTTATTACTTTTTCTTTGACTCGGAATTTTAAATAGTTTCCTTTAATGGATAAAATCAAAATTAAAAATAGATTGATAATGATCGAAATTGCTTCGAATGTATACATTTCAGCATCATTTTTAAGGCGACCGCCCCAAGCAATGTCATAAGGAATTAATTTTACAATTATGAAAAAGTGAAAAACAGTCACCATTAATAGCATTCCCAGCATTATTTGTATAGAATTTACTGCTTTTTTCATTTTACACTTTTTTGCAATTTAATGAATCTCGATTGCTATATTGCCTTTTTTATGTCCTTTTTCAACATAGGCGTGAGCTTCTGCCATTTGTTCTAATGAATAAGTTCGGTCAATAACCGATTTTAATTGACCAGCATCAATAAGCGTTTTAAGAAAATTGATGTCCTCTGCTGAATGTCTAATCATACCCGTTAACACTTTTATCTTATTGCTATTGGTTATTGATGCCCAAGTACCTTGTACCATTTCCGAAAATCCTGCGGCACTTAAAATCAATATTCCATAAATTTTTAAAGTCTGTAAACTATCTGAAATAGACATTTTATTTACCGTATCAAAAATCACATCATACGTTTCTCCGTTTTTAGTAAAGTCCTCCTTGGTGTAATCAATTACCTTGTCAGCTCCTAATGATTTTACTAAATCAACATTAGTAGTACTACAAACACCTGTGACAATTGCTCCAAAATGTTTTGCCAGTTGAACAGCAGCTGTTCCAACTGCTCCTGAAGCTCCAAAAACAAGCACTTTTTGACCTTTTTGAATAGAAGCTTTTTTCAAAAAATGCAAAGCCGTTGTTCCTCCAAATGGGATTACTGCTGCTTCCTGATGTGAAATAGTTGTAGGTTTTAATGCTATAGATCCATTTTCAGGAAAACACTTATATGCTGCATAAGTGCCAAAACTCATATCGGTATGACCAAAAACTTCATCGCCAACTTTAAAACGTTGCACGCCTGAACCTATACTTTCAATTTCACCCGAAAAAACACTACCAAGTATATTTGTTTTTGGTTTAAAAAGTCCAAAAAATAAGCGAACGGCAAAAGGATCTGCTTTTCGTAGTCTCACGTCACCCGAATTGACTGCTGTTGCTCTAATTCGTATCAGAATTTCATTGTGTTTTGGGATTGGCTTTTCGACATCTTTCAATTTAAGTACTTCCGGAGAACCATATTGTGTATAGACTATTGCTTTCATGTTGTGAATTAACTATTTAACGATACAAATGTAAATAGATCATTTTCCTCTTCCATTGACTTCAGTTAAGAAATGAAAAAAAAACATTTTTAAAATTTCACAAGTCACATAAGGAAACAATATAGAGACAGACTATTAGAAAAATATTCACATCCAATGCGATTCTTTAAAAACGTTAGTAAGACAGCTTCTAAAGTCTTTAAACACTATTTAAAATAAGTCCTATTCAACTTGATTTTTGTCCTACTCTACAGCTTATCCCTTGAAATATCTTTGTTAAATAAATAATCAATTAAAATTTAATCAAATGAAAATTATCATCGTAGGTGCAACAGGTACCATGGGAACGTACTTATCAAGTGCATTTGAAAATGAACATGAAATCATAAGAGTAGCTTCTCAAGGAGGAGACTTTCAAGTGGATATTACTTCACCGGAAGCAATAGAAAATTTCTTTGAAGAAGTAGGTCCTTTTGACGCACTTATTTCGACAGCTGGGCCAACTTACGTTGGACCATGGAAAAAATTAAACGACGCAGCATTCCGAAAAGGTGTTGAAGGAAAAATGATGGGGCAAATTAATTTAGTGCTTATCGGACAGCACTATATCAACCCTAAAGGTTCATTTACATTAATCACTGGTGCTTTGACGGACGAACCTCAAGTAAACTTCGCCAATGCATCGGCAGCCAACGGAGCAGTTGAGGGATTTGTTCGAGCTGCAGCAATCGAACTTGAAAATGGTATTCGTATTAATGCGGTAAGTCCAACAGTAATTGAAAATTCCCCACACTATTTTCCATATTTCCCAGGAGAAATTCCAACTACTATGAAACAACTTGAGTTCATGTTCCGCAAAAGTGTTTTCGGTGCTAGTACAGGGCATATAATTAAACCGTAATCTTTTTTTCGCGAAAGCGATAGTATCCTTGGGTCATTATTTTGTAATGGTAATGGCCCTCGGTTTATAAATAAGTTTCAATCTTGCTTCAGCTAACTCGAGAAACAATCAAAAATTTAATCAAATAGTTATTGGCATTAGTACCAACGTATTACAATTCGTATGAAAAATTTAATTTTTAAAATATCACTTTTAGTCATAATGTTGGCTTCAGTAACCCAAGCACAAAACAAAATCAGCATTATCCGCTATGATGATGACTTTTCGCTAGTAAAAAAAGACAGTGTTAAAAAAGGGCTTGACCAACTAAAATATATTCCTCTAGGAAAAAACAATTTCATTTCTTTTGGAGGTGAATTGCGCGAACAATTTCAGGTTTATAATAATATTAACTTTGGAAATGTCCCTCCAACTTTTCAAGATATTTCAACCCATCAACTTTGGCAGCGAATAATGTTGCATTCTAATATTGAATTGGGTAATCATTTTCGCTTTTTTGTCCAACTTAATACTACACTTCGCTTTTTGAATGACAATCCAATTGTTCCCGAAATTGATGAAAACCAGTTAAGTCTTCATCAAGCTTTTGCAGAATTAAAATTAACCAATTGGAATTTCAGGTTAGGCCATCAAGAGATGTACTATGGCAATCATCGACTGATTACTGTTCGAGAAGGACCAAACACAAGACAGGCTTTTGACGGACTTGTAGTAAAACATAAATTCAAAAATGGTGTAATCGATTTATTTGCAGTTTCTAAAGTAGTTTCCAAACAATATGTTTTTGATGACGAAAGCATGCATGACGGATTATATGGAATTTATGGAACACAGTATTTTTCTAATCACAAAATGGGATTGGATTATTTTGTTGTTGATTTTCAATCCAAAGCTAGAATGTATAACTATCAGTCGGGATTCGAAAACCGTTATACCTATGGTACCCGTTTATTTTCAAATTTTAAAAGAATAAACTTTGAATTTGAAGGTGAATATCAATCCGGCAAATTCAATAATTTAACTATCGATGCCTATAGTATTTTAGCTGATCTTAATTTTTTAATCCTACCATCTAAAAAAGGAATTATTGGTTTTGTAGCTAATGGGGCTTCAGGAGATAAAAACAGTAGTGATACAAAATTGAATACATATAATTTACTGTATGCCAAACCTGCCTATGGTCTCGCTGCTCCTATTGGAGCGACAAACATCATTAGTTTTTGCCCCTACATTAAAATAAATCCAGTCCAAAAGCTAAATATTCTGGCACAAGTGTTTTTTATGGCCAGGAATAGCGATCAGGACGGAACTTATTCGCCAGGAATGATTCAAAACAGACCAAAAACAAGTATGCTTTTCAGTTCAGACAAAAAAAATCTTGGCCAATTTTATGTATTGGAAACCAACTTTCAACATACAAAAAATGTATTATTATCTTTTGACGCATCCTATTTTGCCGCAGGAAGTTATCCCGCAGCAACGGGAAAGGGCAAAGATGTTACTTACCTGTCATTTAAATCAACGTTTAGATTTTAAACTTGTAGTATTGAAGTTTATAGTGTCAATTATATATAAAACAAAATTATTTCCAAAAACACAGAAAAACTCTTAGATAGTAATAAGCTATAATTGACAATCAAAAATACAGGATTCGAAAATAGATAAAATGAAAATTACAATTTTAGATGATTATCAAAATGTACAAGAGAATCTTTAGTGTTGGGGCGAAAAAAGGGAAAATATTTAATCTTTTCGGTTCACTGAATCTAAGAATTTAATAATCAATCATTTTTAATAATGCTCGAAAAATGTGCACGGTAAGTAATTCCAATTGGTATACGGGTTTTATTAATGATAACAACCGCTTTTTCAATAATTTCAATATGTTTTAATGAAATGATATAGGATTTATGAATACGTATAAACGTATTCGAAGGAAGTAACTTTAATATATCATTCATCGGGAGCAAGGTCATAATTTTACCTTTTAGCGTGTAAAACAGCATATAATTTCCCGCAGCTTCTATGTATAGAATATCATCAGTTGCGATTTTAAATGTTTTTGAACCACTTTTTATAAGCACTGATTGACTATGTGGTTCACTGCTGCTAGACATATTGGTCTCTCCTTTTTTTAGGGAAGATATGTCAATGACCTTATTCACTCCCTTAAGAAATCGGTCATATTTTACAGGTTTCAACAGATAATCTACTGCATTAAACTCATAACTTTCCGCTCCATATTCCGAATAGGCTGTGGTAAATATTATTTTTGGCAATACAGGCAACGCCTTCAACAATTCAATTCCAGATAATTCAGGCATATTAATATCTATAAAAACTAAATCTATAGGGTTTTTTAACAAAAAATCCATCGCCGTAAACGGATTGGTAAACTCAGCAATAAACTCCAAAAAGGGTGTTTTTTTAATATACCCTGAAATTAATTCAAGAGCCAATGGTTCGTCATCAATAGCAATACATTTCATAGTTGGATTTGTTTTAGCTTTATTTCTAATCTTACCATAAAATAATGTTCTTCATTATTAATTTCTAATTGATGTTGACTGGGATACAACAGTTGCAATCGTTCTTTAACATTTTTCATCCCAATACCAGAATATTCTTCATCGGTTCCAGCTGAATTATAGTTCTTTAAATTTTTCGTTTCAAGTACTAATGTATCAGAATCAAAAAAAATTGATATTGCTATTTCGGCTTTTTTACTCAGCATGATTCCGTGTTTAAATACATTTTCAATAAATGGAATGAGAATCATCGGGGCAATTCTTAAATTTTGATAATTTCCTTTAACTTCATATTTTACCTTATTTGCTAATTCTGTAGACATTCGTTGCAGCTGAAGGTTAATGTAATTATCAATATAAGTAATTTCTTTTTCAAGTAAAACTTTCTCTTCATTACTTTCGTACAAAACATAACGCATAAGACCAGATAACTTTTCTATGATATCAGCAGTCCCTTCATCATTACTTTTAATGGCGCTGGCATAAGCCATATTTAATGTGTTAAAAAGAAAATGAGGATTGATTTGAGCTTTCAAATACTTTAATTCAGTAGTCAGCTTATCGCTAAGCAGTTGTTGCTGTAATTTATTACTATTTATCCAATTTTTGGTTAGTCCATAACCCAGTGACAACGACAAGATAAATGTTTTAGTTTGAAAATTAAGGGCAATATCCGAAAAAAAAGACTCCTTCTCGCTCGAAAAAAGGGATATCGAATACCAATGATCAAAAGTACTATTTATCAATACAACCCCCATGTATAAAAAAATCATTAAAACAAAATATAACCAGTACTGATGCTTTGAGAAAAATCGTGGGATAAGATATAGTGCATTAATATAAAATAACATTATGCTTAATAAAGTACTCCAAACCATAGGAAGATAAATACTTCCATCCTGCTTGCGAAAAGACCCCAGAGTTCTAACTTCTAACCAAACAATAAAAAAGAAAGACCCCCAAATAAAAAAATGTATAACTGGCTCAATATTTCCTTTTAGCTTCATTTTTTTGAACATCACTTGTCGTTTAAGCTGTAAATGTAATTACTAATGACTAGAAAACAGCAACAGGGAATCCATAATTATCTGAATTACATCTATTTCAATTTGTATTCAATTCATCCATTAAATGATGCCAATCCTATTGTTTTTTTAGGGCATTCAAATAAAATATTTTTTTCAGGGAAATAAAATTGGGTAGTTTGTCAAAATATTTTAAAACAACCTTATTATGAAAATTCAAATTTCACTTTCAGTTATCCTATTTTGTACCGGAATGGTAATAAATGGGCAGAATAAAAAACAAACTTCATTAGAAGGTTCCTGGATGGGAAAAACAAATACCAAAGACTTATCAATGTCAGAATTAGTTCTATTTAGATTTGAGTTGAAAAAAAATTCAATCAAAGGCTATATGGATTTTCCGGAAAAAAGATTAAAAGACATCTCACTAGATAAAGTATGGAGGGTGAAGGATAGTGTATTTGCAGATGCAAGAAATTCATTGGGATGGCCTGAAACGGCTCCATTAATATTCAAAGGAGTAATTACGCCCGGAGATTCCGTGATAGTCGGTGTGTGGGGTGGTAATACACCCTTGCAATTAAGCCGAACTAACTACGTATTTAAACTTAAAACAAATACAAACCCCCAAGTGGCAGGTTATAAAATAATTAAATTAATTGAAAGCACCCCTCTTAAAGACCAGCAAGCTACTGGTGATTGCTGGAGTTTTGCCACCACTTCCTTTATTGAAACAGAAGCAATGAGAATTGGCAAAAAACCTGTTGTGCTTTCACCTATGTTTTTTGTTAGACCCACATATATCAATAAAGCAGAGAATTACATAAGACGGAATGGAAGTGCCTTTTTTGGAGAAGGAGATTTAACTTTTAGTGTAATGAAAGCATACAAGGAATTCGGAGCCATTCCGGAAAGCGTCTATTCCGGAAAATTGGATTCTGATGCTAAACACGATCATGCAGACATGAATAATGCACTATTGGAAAAAGCCAAACACTATAAAAACTCACATGGAGATCTGACACCTGAGATTTACAGAAGAGATATGAATGAAATACTGACACAAACTTTGGGGAAAGTTCCCGATACTTTTGTTTACGATGGCAAACAATTTACCACTCAATCTTTTGCAAAAGAAATGATTGGAATAAATCCAGATGATTATGTGGAAATTACCTCATTCAATCATCACCCTTTTTATTCAAAGTTTAATTTGGAGATTGAGGCCAACTGGAATAATAATTACTACTTAAATCTTCCATTAGACGATTTCAGTACCGTCATTGATGATGCCCTGATGCATAATTATTCGGTTTGCTGGGATGGAGATATATATGAAGGATTTAATGATGGTCTCGCAGTTTTAGCTGATCCTAAAATGATTACGCAACAGATTAGACAGGCAGCATTTGATAATCGCACAACTGAAGATATCCATAATATGCACATTATTGGTATTGCAGAGAACGAAAAAGGCAATAGATTTTATATTATCAAAAATTCAGGCGATGCGAAGGATTGCGGAGGATATCTTTATATGTCCAAAGAATATTTACTTTTAAAAACGATTTCGGTGATGGTCAACAAAAATTCCATTCCAAAGGCAATCTTGAATAAAGTGAAAAGAAATATTTAATTTTTTTTAAATTATCATTTGATACAATAACATCAAAAGAAAATGTTCCACTGATTTTAGGACAGGATAATATTTTATAAAAAAGCCGAAACTAGTTTCGGCTTTTTTAATGATAGATGCTATTGCAATTCTATTTCATGGAAACACCTACAGCAATCTTTCCTAATCTTGCAGACGAATATCCCCAGTTTGAATAATATATTTTCTAAAGCCTTTAAAATCATCGAATATTGTTCTTCTAAATCCCTAAATTTGAAGTTATGAAAAAATCAATCGTTATTTTGTTACATATTGGTTTTTGGTGTTGCTATTTACTGTTAATAGGAATCCTATTAGCCGTCTTTTACAGAAGTAGTAATCCTGCAATAGATCAGACAGCACGAGTTTTAAATGCATTCAAATCCCTTTTCTTATTTGCATTCCTCCCATCGTTTCTAACATTTTATGGGTGCTATCTAATACTATTTACAAAATATCTACAACAAAAAAAGTTTCTCCTTTCCTTTTTTTTCGGCATATTAATTTCAATTGCTGCATCGACAATAGCCTATATCCTGATGCGCTATTTAATAGAATCAGGGCAACTTACCGATATGGATAAAGGAGGCATAAATGGACGGTCTACCGCTATCCGAACAATACTATTTATGAGTTTTATTGCTTCAATAGCTGGTTTAGCAGCATTAATCCTTAAAGGTTTTATTACTTGGGTTAAAGAAATAAAATTGAAAGAAGAGTTGAAACAAAAAAATCATGAAACAGAAATGGCGTTGATAAAATCCCAGTTGGATCCACATTTTCTGTTTAATACACTGAATAACATCGATGTGCTGATTTTAAAAGACGCTACAGTTGCTTCCAATTATTTAAATAAGCTATCTGATATCTTGCGTTTTATGCTCTACGAAACTAAAACAGATGAAATCTTGCTTAAAAAAGAGATTGAATACATAGAGAAATACATAGAATTGCAAAAAATCAGAACGGCAAATGCAAATTATGTAAGTTTCCAGGTGATAGGGAATCCAGCCAGTATAACTATAGCACCAATGGTCTTTATTCCATTTATTGAAAATGCATTTAAGCACAGTACTAATAAAAAAATAGACAATGCTATTACTGTTCGGCTATTTATTAATGAGGAAAACATTCAATTTGTATGTGAAAACAAGTTCGATCCCAATCGAAAAATAATACAAGAAAGCAATGGTTTAGGCAATGATCTTATTCAAAAACGGCTACATTTGATATATCCAGAGCAGCATCTATTGGAATTGGACAAACAAATTAATCTTTACAGCGTAAAATTAACAATCAAAAATGGATAGATATTCTTGTATTATAATAGAAGATGAGCCCTTGGCACTGGAGAGAACCAAGAGTTTTGTTAGCAAAATACCTTTTTTGAATTTATGTGGTACTTTTGAAAATGCATTAGATGGTTTGTCGTATTTAAAATCGAATAAAGTCGATTTGCTTTTTTTAGATATTAATATGGATGAATTAACTGGAATTGAATTGCTTGAAAGTTCAAAAATAGAAAGCCAGGTTATTATAACCACCGCCTATCAGGAATATGCCATAAAAGGCTATGAACTCAATGTAACGGATTATTTATTAAAACCTTTTACGTTTGATCGGTTTCTAAAAGCCGTAAATAAAGCTCAAGAAAACATAGTTCAACCCATTTTAAATCCTCAACAAGATTTTATATTTGTGAAAACAGAAAATCGATTGGAGAAAATAAATTTAAGCGATATTTTATTTATTGAAGGAATGCGAGACTACCGTAGAATTCATACGATAAGTAAAAAGATTATGACACTACAAAATTTTAGTGAACTAGAACAAATTATTCCCTCCAATTTGGTTTGCAGAGTTCATAAATCCTATATGGTTGGGATCAACAAAATAGATTCTATTGAACGAATGAGAATCAGAGTTTCCAATCAGATAATTCCAATTTCTGAAACGTACAAAGAGCTTTTTTTCAAGATAATAAACAATAGGATCTAAATATCAATTAAATCCTCTGAAGTAATGGTGCAATGGAATATTTTAAATCAAGAAAAGATATTGCCAAAATAAAATTAGATTAAGCTCACATCAAGAGATTGTCACCACTACAACAATAATAACTATTCCTGACTAACAGTTTTTTTTATGGCAATAACTGACAGTAAAAATTCACGTTAATGTTCCAAAAAAAGAAGTTTTCCTATACAGTATACAGCAACCTTCGAGTAATCACTAAGAAAGCGATTTAGATTACTACACCTTATAAAGATTATAATAAGCTTTTAATTTTCAGGTTGTTGTGTATGTCCTAATATGACGCTTTGTTGTCGCTTAAGTGGTTTATAAGTCGGCCTATCTTTGCCTCAACAAAAAACAAATCTGTATTAAAATTAAATTTAATTATCATGAACGGGAAACAACTATTAATGATGCTCTTAGCAATCTTTATTTTACAAATAACAAATGCTAAGGCACAAATCAAACTAAATGGATCAGACAAAATCTTGGGTGTTTTTTGGTCTCCAAAGAAAGATGCAAAAATTGAAATTTATAAAAAAGGAGCTTTTTATTATGGTAAATCCATTTGGGTAGCATCGCCAGGAAAGGATAGTGAAAATCCTATTGGAGCTTTACAAAAAAGAGACATTCTAGGGATTGAATTACTTACAAATTTCAAATTTAATAATGGGGAATATTCTGGCGGTCGAATCTATGACCCTGAAAGTGGCAAGACCTACGATTGCAAAATGAGTTTAATAGAAAATAAACTGCAGGTAAGAGGCTTTGTAGGTATATCCCTTTTCGGACGAACGGAGATTTTTGAACGTGTTGCCACTAAATAACAGAAACAAAATCTTTAACTCAAGAATAACAAACGGTAAAATCATAAAAAAATGACTGCAACACTTATAGGAATTTCAGTAGGGCTATTGCTAATAGCCACATTTGAACTTTTAAAAAAATTTGAAAAAGTTAAAATCTATGCACTGACACTATCCGCCATTGGTTTTTTGTATGTTGGCTTTACTTGGACTGATACATCAACATTTATTATAACATCGATTCAGGCAATTACTTTTGTTCTTATTGCCTACTACGGAATTACCAAAAACTTATACATTTTAGCGGCAGGTTATTTTCTACATGGTTTATGGGATATTGTTTATGGATTTTGGCAAGACGTAGCCTTAATTCCGCCACATTATGATTGGTTCTGCTCATCGCTTGATTTTACCGTTGGAATTTATCTTATCATAATGATTAGAAATAATAGAATCAGATTAAGTCATAGTTAAGTTAAAAAAAGATGATAGAAATATTTAAAACAAATGTTCAACTTCAAAAGGAGGCTCGGTTAATAGTCGATCAACTTCAATCGAAATTAGTAACGGCTAAAATAAATTTTGACTTAGAGGACTGTGACAAAATACTAAGAATAGAAGCGACTAAGAAATTTAACAACAAGTATATCATAATCTATTTAAAGCAACTAGGGTACTATTGTGAAATTCTTGATTAAAGTCCGGATTTCTTTTATAAATTTAACAGACTGTAAATGAAGCTATAATCGGGAGAAATAAATTGATTTCCGCAAAAAATAGTCATATCATTTTGTCAGTTTCTGACGCAAAATTGTCCTGCAGAGAAAACAATTGACCAACTATTTTTACCCTATAATTTGAAACGTATATTTTATGAAAAAAATAGTATTTATAATTCCTCCAGCAGTTGAAATTTTAGATCTGGCAGGACCTCTTCAAGTATTTACCGAAGCTAAGTTTTATGATTTTGAAATTGAGCTTGAATTTTATGCCTACACTCCTGAAACCATTTGTAATTCTGGTTTAACCTTTGGAAATGTGGCACATTATACGGAATGCAATATAAAGGAAGGAGATTATATCTTTATGCCGGGAATGAGTTTTGAATATGTAGATTCTATAGCTTTTAGAGCAGAAAGAGATTTCTTCAATTGGCTAAAAGAACAGTCCGGCAAAAAAGCATTGGTATGCTCAGTCTGTAATGGAGCATTTGCATTAGGATACGCTGGCTTATTAAATGATACAGAATGCACTACACACTGGAGAAGAATTGAAGAATTGCAATTGAAGTTTCCCAAAGCAAAAGTATTAACAGATGTCCTTTTTAAAAAGAGTAACAACATTTATACCAGTGCAGGAATCAGTTCGGGCATAGATTTAGCACTTTTTATTCTTGAAGAACTAAAAGGAGCTTTCTTTACCCACAAAGTAGCAAGAGGCTTGGTAGTTTATTACAGACGAAACGACAATCATACCCAAAAAAGTATTTATCTGGATTACAGAAATCATATCAATCCAAAAATACATGAAGTCCAAGATTACATGATTAATCATTTATCTGCAGATAATAGTGTGGAGGATTTAGCCGATCTTGTTGCCATGAGCCCTAGAAATCTTAGCCGAGTTTTTAAAGAAAAAACGGAAACAACCATCATCGAATACCTAACTCTGTTGAGGATAGAATTTGCAAAAACATTGGTCAACAATCCAGAATACACCATTGAATATATTGCCTCACAATGCGGTTTTAAATCGGCAAGGCAACTGCAACGGATTTTGAAAAATCAAAATATTACTAAGTAAAATCTAAACATGAAGTAACCTCTTATAAACTTAAAAAAATTGTTCCGCAAAACTGAGCGGACGCAGACAAATAATGCAATAAATTAAATTAATAAATTATGAATGAAAGACGTTATGACCTGGATTGGCTCAGAGTGATGGCCATTATACTATTACATCTGTTCCATTGTGCAATGCCTTTTATTGCCGAATGGGATTGGCATTTGAAAAACAAGGAAACTAGCTATTTGGTTTTAGAATGCAATTATTTTCTCTCTCGTTGGCGCATGCCTATTCTCTTCTTCATTTCGGGTATCGGAACTGTCTTTGTTCTTAATCAGAAATCAGTACTACATTTCATTTGGCAACGAACGAAAAGGCTTTTAATTCCTTTGCTTTTCGGCATGTTGATGATTGTCCCGGCTCAAGTCTATTTTGAAAGGATTTATAAAGGGGCAAAGTATACTTCTTACTTAGATTTTTATCCCTCCATTTTTACAACAACAGTTTACCCAGCGGGCAATCTAAGTTGGCATCACCTTTGGTTCATTGCCTATCTATTTGTCTATTCCCTGCTTGCAATCCCTCTAATTCTTTTCTTTAAATCCTCTAAAGGAATAGTCATAACTAATATAGTAGCTAAATTTTCTAACAAAATAGGAATGATTGGATTTGGTCTGATACTTAGCATCGCCGCACTCCTTTATTTCCCATTCCCTGGTGAAACCCACGCGTTTGTTGATGATTGGGCAGCATTTACAAGATACTTCCTATACTTCATATTTGGAGCATTTTTTGGAACTAACCCCATTTTTTGGAAAAACCTTGAAAACAACAGGAAACTAAATTTGAAAATTGCATTTTTTAGTACACTTTTTATTAACTACCTGCGATGGAATGATAAGGAACCAGACTGGGATATAAGTACTGTAAATATTTTATTTATCTTCTTGTTAGCCCTTAGTGCTTGGTTTTGGGTTACTGCATTCCTAGGTTACGGGAAAAAATATTTAAATTTTACTAATAAATTTCTACAGTTTTCCAATGAGGCAATTTACCCATTTTACATTCTGCATCAAACATTTATTGTGATTATTGCTTATTATGTCATACAAACTCAGGATGACATAATAAGTAAATATCTCTTCTTAACTTTTGTCACATTAATACTTTCTATTGGTTTTTATGTGTTTCTAATCAAGCCTTACAAAATAACAAGATTCCTATTTGGCATGAAAATCAAATAAAAATGGGTGCTAATCAAGATATCACACCTTGAACAAGGCTATGCAAAAGAAATCCTGACGGGAATTTTTTAAAAGAATGGCTTGCATTGATTTAAAATTTAAAATTTATGAAACCATTCATCGTACACATCTCCACTTTTTTTATTTCGCTTTTGGTAATACAATTGTCAAATGGAATATATAGTTTTCAACTATCCGGCAGGATTACAATGACAGTATGCTATTGTTTACTTCCATAGCGCATTTCAAGTTTGTAAAGGGCATATTGACTATTTACTAATAGGCTTTTCACTTTTGATATCGGGTCCTATAATTCGACATTAATACAAAATATAAGTAAAATCGTGCCGATAAACTTATTTAAAAAATGCAATGACTTATTTTTACTTTTAATGAAAAATATTTATAGTCTTAATCTGGTAAAAATGACAAGAAAATGCAATCATTAATCACTTATTTTAAGAGAATGGGTTTTTCTGAATGTGAATTAACTCCATTTTTAAATTGTATTAAAACACGGCAATTTAAAGCTAATGAATTAATTCTTTACAAAGGACAGGTTGAAAACTACT
This sequence comes from Flavobacterium melibiosi, assembly GCF_048158545.1. Classification (NCBI taxonomy): domain Bacteria; kingdom Pseudomonadati; phylum Bacteroidota; class Flavobacteriia; order Flavobacteriales; family Flavobacteriaceae; genus Flavobacterium; species Flavobacterium melibiosi. The sequence continues at coordinate 98,229 of NZ_JBLNKU010000014.1, forward strand.
TGTCCTTTGTTGATGAAGGTCTTGTACGATATTATGTCGTAGCTAAAGATAAAGAAATTACCTTAGATTTTGCCTTTCAGAGATCATTCTACTGTGCCTATGATTCATTTTATGATAGGTCGGCAACTCAAATTTATATAGAAGCATTAACTGATACTCAACTATATTCCATATCGTATAAAGATTTGCAAAACTTATATTCAAATTGTGAAATCACAAAAAAAATTGGTCGTTTAGCCACCGAATATTTATTGTCAAAAAAAGTTAAAAGAGAAATAAATCTTCTAACAAAATCACCACAAGAACGATATGAAGAATTATTAAGGGAGCAACCAAAATACATTATTCAAATTCCTTTAAAATTTATTGCCTCATATCTTGGTGTGGTTCCTGAAACCTTAAGCAGAATTCGCAAAAGAATTACTTGACCAAAGTCAATTGTAAAGTGACCAATTAAAGTGAATTTTGCTTAATAATTATTAATGTAAATTATATACTATGAAAGTAACAATCACACATATAGATACGGCGTGTATTCTATTAGAAATTAATGGCTACAAAATTTTGACTGATCCAACTTTAGATAATAAAGATGGCTTTTTCCCTCAATATGTGAGTAGTCCACTTGCTTTTTCTAAAAAATATATTGATCCTGCGCTTTCAATCGATGAAATTGGTAAAGTAGATCTAGTATTACTCAGTCACGACCATCATAGCGATAACTTAGACAGAAACGGAAAAAAATTTATCAAAACGGTTCCAATTGTTTTGTCAACTAAAGATGCTGTAAGACGCTTGAAAAATGAAAACACTATCGGACTAGATAATTGGGAAGAGTACAAAATTAATGATAAAAGAGTAAAAGGATTAAAAATTACAGCTATTCCAGCACAACATACCAACATTAAAAGACTAGGCAGAGTGATGGGTAAAGTATTAGGCTTCGCCATTGAATGGGACGGTCAAGAAAACGGGTGTATTTATATTTCTGGAGATACGGTTTTATTTGAAGGCGTGTATCAATTAGCGGAAAAGAAAAAAGTGGATATTGCTATCTTACATTTAGGAGCTGGGGCATTCCCGTACCTAAAAAGAAATTTAAGGGTTACAATGAATGGTGAGGAAGCAATTGAAACTACAAAACTTTTAAATCCAAATATTGTTATTCCAATTCATTATGAAGGTTGGTGGCACTTTAGACAAACCGCCAGATCGTTAAAAAATGAAATCGAAAAGTCGGGGCAAAATGATAAATTTTTATGGCTCAAAAGTGGAATTAAAACTGAATTGGTATGATGAAATGATTAATACTCGACGTCCCAAAACCCAAAACCTCGGTACGCCAATATAACGACCAACGTACAGTCAAAACAACATAAATAAAAATATAAAATGAGTATTTCAAAATCAAACAAACCAGCACTAATATTAATTGACATCCAAAAAGCCTTTGACAATCTAGAATATTGGGGTGGACAAAGAAACAACCCCGAAGCAGAGAATAATGCAGGCGAATTATTAAAGCTTTGGAGAAAAAATAAACTTCCTGTTTTTCATATCAAGCATTGTTCTTCAATTGAAACTTCCTTGCTTAACGTGACAAACGCAGGAAATGAATTTAAAGACATTGTAAAACCAATTGAAGGGGAACCGATAATTAAAAAGAGCGTAAACAGTGCTTTTATCGGGACTGACTTAAAGAAACGTCTGGACAATGAAAAAATTTCTAAACTTGTAATTGTAGGCTTGACTACCGACCATTGTGTTTCGACAACTACTAGAATGGCAGGAAATTTTGGCTATGACACTTTTCTTGTTTCAGACGCAACTGCAACTTTTAACAAAAAAGGAGTTGATGGACAGAATTATTCAGCAAAACTAATACACGAAACAGCATTGGCAAGTTTAAATGAAGAATTTGCAACCATTGTTACGACAGACTTTTTAAAACAAAATATTTAAAAAATACAAAAGCGAAGAGGCCACATACATCAAATGCAAGTGGGCTGGCAGAATTCCAAAAAAAGTAATTAACGAAGAAATTGTGTGACGATAAAAAAATGAAATAATGGTAGAATTAAGACAAATGAATCCACAAGATTGGGAAAATGTTGCAAGAATATATTTTGAAGGTATTCAAACTGGAAACGCAACTTTTCAACTAGATAAACCAACCTACGAAGAATGGAATGTTGGACATCTAAAAAATTGCAGAATAGTTGCCATTTCAAATAACCAAATTGTAGGATGGGCGGCATTAACACCTGTTTCTGACCGTTGTGTTTATGCTGGTGTTGCAGAAGTTAGTATTTACGTTTCAGACAAACATCGTGGCCAGAAAATAGGAGCAATACTATTAGCTAAACTTATTTTGAAAAGTGAAGAAGAAAACATTTGGACCTTACAAGCAGGAATTTTTCCGGAAAATATTCCTAGTATAAAACTACACGAACAACTAGGATTTCGGAAAGTAGGCTACAGAGATAAAATCGGAAAAATGAATGGTATATGGCGGGATTCTCTACTTTTTGAGCGAAGAAGTGAAAGTGTAGGTATTGATTGATAAAACTAAACCACTATGGACTGAAAGTCCATAGATTTTGTTGGCAGACTTAAAGTCTGCACGGCTGAAAACGTAATATTTAACACGAATTCCACTAATTTTCACAAATTAATTCGTGGTAATTTGTAAAATTAGTGGAATTCGTGTTTGATCTTTTTAGAAGTTAAAAGCGAAATGCACTAAAGTGCATAGTTTTAAACTATATTTGAGACCAATAAAGATTCATTCTAGTAAAGACAAATCTGAACTGTATAGATACACTAGTAAATCTAACAATGTTTATTCTCTTGGCCTTCATACCTGGTCTAACTAAATCTCCAAAGAGCTTATTCGGGATGGTTTCAACGATAAGTTATATTTTTTCAACAATTGGTGTTGACTGAATTTGTATCTATCATCTATAGGCTAATTGAATCGCTAAATTATTCAAGTCAATATAACAATGAACAAATAAATTCACAATGTGATTTAGATTGCACACACACTGCAGTGCATTTAAAAACATCAAAAACAATTACAATTTAAAGAAATTAAATCTCCTAACTACTTAAGGATAATTCAACTATTTGAACTAGTTGGAAAGTTTTATTGTTTGTCCTACCAAAACGCAAAATTAAAATGTCCGTTTTTGACGCTTTGTTGTCATTTCTAAACAAAGTGACAGCCATAAATTTGCAATATAAAATCAACATTTTCAATAGGTTACACTAACAAAATAATAAAAAATAAAATTATGAAAATTAAAAAGAAATTTTGGGCAATAGCCCCAGTAATGATTCTTTCGGCAATAGTTTATACAAGTTGCCAACCCCTTCGCGAATTTGAAAATATACCGGTTTATAAGGGTACAGTTAATCAAAATTTAAAAGCTGTCCCCTATAATAAATCCAAAAAGACTATTGTTATTGTTGCAAATAATAATGGCACCGAAATTTTTGACTTGATGGCACCCTACTATCTCTTCAACGCTACTGAAAAAGCAAATGTATATGTGGTAGCCGAAACGAAAAGCCCAATCGTACTTCTAAAAGGATTGTATATCTATCCGAATTTAACATTTTCGGAAATGGATTCTTTAAAAATTGTGCCCGATGTTATCGTAATCCCTGCAATAATTAGTGTTTTTAATGACCTAAAATCACCCATAATCAAATGGATTCAAGAAAAACACAATACCACCACTAAAATTCTTTCTGTCTGCGTAGGCTCATTGGTGGGTTCAGCTACTGGGTTGTATGATGGCAAACTAATTACCACTCACGCTTCAGACTTTGAAAATAGCAAAACACTTTTTAAAAATCCCCTGTGGATTCAGAATGTAACGGTTACTAAAAGTGATAATTTATACAGTACAGCTGGTGTTTCAAATGCAGTCGAAGGAAGTTTAACCATTATAAAGGAAATGTTTGGGAAAGAAACACTTCAAAAAGTAATGGAAGACATTCATTATCCGTATGCTGAAATTAAAATAGAACATAAAAGTTTAGCCATTGAAACTGGCAATAAATTTACTATTGCTAACAAATTAATCTTCAGAAAAAATAGAAAAATTGGGATACTGCTTCAAGAGGGTATTAATGAACTCAACTTAGCTGCAGTCCTGGACACTTATCATAGAACATTTCCATCGGCCTTAGAAACAGTTATGACAAATGGCGTTTCAGTTACATCAAAATATGGTTTGACTATAATCCCTACAAATGATTTGAACGATACGAAGTTAGACGAACTTCACATTCTACTACCAAATACTATTTCAAAATCAGAGTTGGAAAGATTTAAAGAAATACCACTGATAAAATACAATACTACCGAAAATCAATACATAATCAATCAATGCCTACAAAGAATCCAGAAGCAATACGGTCAAAAGTTCGAAAATATCACAAAATTGTTATTGGATTACAATTAAAGAATAATTTCTTCTTATTAGAAAAATAACTATACGTTTTAATCATCACTCGAGGCGCAGCCGAACTGTTTGGAGCTTAGCGGAAAAAATCAAAAATAAATAATCGTTAAACAAATTTTAAAAAAGTAATTATGAAAGTAGTAGAAACTACAAGCAATGAAACTCTAAATGTAGAAAATGAAAAATGCAGCAATCCAAATTGCAAATGTGAAGATTGTAACTGTGGCTCAGATTGTAAGTGTGCCAGCTGTAACTAGTTGAATATTATTAGCCAAAAAAAAGGGCATATACAATTCAATTTGACACCCCTTTTCAACAGATGTCTTGCAGACTTAAAACACTAGTTTGCAGGCATCTTCCTCTAGTTCGCATAACAAAATTGTAGCGCTAGCTATATTCTTGGACTTTTGTAAAAAAATAGTAACAGTTTAAACAAAAAAACAATTATGAAAACAGAAAACAAAAAAATTACGTATTTATATTGGTCACTTTTAATACTATTGGCCGTCTTTTTTGCCATAAGCGGCTTTATGGAAATAACCAAAAACCCGTCAACTTATCCAAAGACATTAAGAATGGGTTATCCACCCTACTTTATTTTAACTCTTGGCATTGCTAAAATTGCGGGAGTAATAACTTTATTAATACCTAATCTAAAAAGATTAAAAGAATGGGCTATTGCAGGTTTTACTTTTGATGTAATATTTGCTTTTATATCTGGACGTGCAATAGATAGCAATGCTGACTGCATAAAAGCAGTAATTGTATTTTGTATATTAATGCTAACCTATTTCTTATTACTTAAAAGGGAATCGTATCAGAGTAAAGTAACAATATAAAGAGGGTCTGTTAGCCCGGGTACTTCAATACTATTTACTTATAACAAAAGATAATTTTGTATAAGTCCTATTTAACTTCTCTTTTGTCCTATCCTGCTGATTGCATCTGAAATTATTTTTGCAGAAGAAATAGTTAAAAAGCCATCAATTTAAAAATCAATTAAATAACATCCTAAAATAATAAAACGACAGGAGTACAAAATAAAATTTATCGCTTGTCATAACCTGACATCTTATTTTCCAAAAACAGTAATTCATCAACTATGAATTTGCACTCTATAACTATTGACATTAGTCGCAAAAAAAATCATAAATCAAAAATATTTTATAATCAAAGTTATTATGAATTTAAAAACATCAATTTTAGTTATCCTATTACTTATTGGGTTCCTAATTCAAGCACAGGATAAAAATTCAACACCATTGATAGGTTCTTGGATGGGAAAAACCATTACAAAAGACGTGTCCTTATCGGAATTGGTTCTTTTTAGATTGGAATGGAAAAACAATTCAATAAAGGGTTTTATGGACTTTCCTGATAAAAGATTAAAAAATATTCCACTTGATAAGGTATGGAGGATTAAGGATACTGTGTTTGCTGATGCTAGAAAATCATTAGGATGGCCAGAGACCGCACCATTAATTTTTAAAGGAGTTCTGAAGGCTGGAGATTCTATTATTGAAGGAATGTGGGGCGGTCAAACGCCTCTAAAATTGAGCCGAACCAATTATGTATTTAAGCTCAAAACGAATTTAAACCCAAAAATTGCTGGATATAAAATCATAAAATTAATTGAAAGCACACCCATTAAAGACCAGCAAGCGACTGGTGATTGTTGGAGTTTTGCCACCACTTCTTTTATTGAAACAGAAGCCATTAGACTTGGTAAAAAACCAGTTGTACTTTCTCCAATGTTTTTTGTCAGACCTACTTACATTGATAAAGGCGAAAATTATATTCGACGAAATGGCAGCAGTTTTTTTAGCGAAGGAGACTTGACTTTTAGCGTTTTGAAAGGCTATAAAGAATTTGGAGCCATTCCTGAAAGTATCTATTCTGGAAAATTGGATTCCGATGTAAAACACGATCATTCTGAAATGAATGCTACTCTGTTGGAAAAGGTTAAATTTTATAAAAACTCCCACGGTGATTTAACTCCCGAGCTTTACCGTAAAGATATGGATGCTATTTTGACTCAAACCTTGGGCAAGGTTCCTGAAACCTTTGTTTACGATGGAAAACAATTTACTCCAAAGTCGTTTGCAACTGAAATGATTGGAATTAATACTGATGATTATGTGGAAATTACATCCTACACCCATCACCCTTTTTACTCCAAGTTTAATTTAGAAATTGAAGCCAATTGGAATAATAATCAGTATTTGAATCTGCCAATCGATGATTTCCTATCTGTAATTGACCAAGCCTTATTGAATAATTATTCCGTTTGCTGGGATGGTGATATTTATGAAGGATTTAAAAATGGCTTTGCATTATTGGATAATCCTAAAATCATTACACAACCCATAAGACAGGCCGCTTTTGATAATCGCACCACCGAAGACATACACAATATGCATATTATTGGTCTTGCAGAAAATGAATATGGCAATTCCTTTTATATCCTTAAAAACTCCGCTGATAATAATGATTGTGGTGGGTATCTCTATATGTCGAAAGAATATTTACAGATAAAAACAATTTCTGTAATGGTACACAAAAATGCCATTCCAAAAGCAATAATGAAGAAAGTTGGCAAAAATCTTTAATGGGTACAGCAAGTACAATCTTAAAAATAACCTCAAAATTAGGATCAAAATAATCTAATAAAAAAATCAAAATTATGAATACAAAAATTATTACTTATCTAACATTATTACTGCTGCTTTTTATTAGCAGTATGTATTCCCAGGAGAAGTACACCCTTAGTGGAACAGTAACTGATTCCAAAAGCAACGAAAGTTTAATTGGTGTCAATGTTTATTTCCCTGAATTGAAAACGGGGACAACCACTAACGAATATGGTTTTTATTCCATAACGATTCCTAAAGGCAATTATGAAGTCCAAGTGAGTTATGTTAGTTTCCAAACGGCTACCGAAACCATTATTCTGTCTAAAAACATCAAAAAAAGCTTCCAACTTACCTCCATTGATGAACAGTTACAGGAAGTCGTGATTACGGAAAGCCGAAAAACCAATATCAGAAGACCTGAAATGAGCGTCAACAAACTTTCTATAGCAACAATCAAAAAAATGCCAGTAGTTTTGGGAGAAGTTGATGTTTTGAAATCTATATTACTGCTTCCAGGCGTTACAAATGCAGGAGAAGGTGCGTCAGGTTTTAATGTCCGAGGCGGTGGTGCAGACCAGAATTTAATTTTACTTGACGAAGCCACTATTTTTAGCTCCTCGCATGTTTTTGGCTTTTTCTCTGTTTTTAATCCTGATGCTATCAAGGATTTAAAGTTGTACAAAGGCGGTATTCCAGCGAGATATGGCGGAAGAGTTTCTTCGGTTTTGGATATTTACCAGAAAGACGGGAGCAGCACAGGTTTTCATATGAATGGTGGTATTGGCTTAATTTCAAGTAGATTATTGGCCGAAGGTCCCATCGTGAAAGATAAAGGTTCTTTCCTTATTGGCGGTCGTGCTTCTTATGCCCATTTATTTTTAAAATTGTCTGATAAACAGAAAGACAATGCAGCCTATTTTTATGATTTGAATACGAAATTGTCTTATAAACTGAACCCAAACAATAATGTATACTTATCCGGATATTTTGGACGAGATGTTGTCAGTCTGGACAAAAGTTTCACTAATACTTATGGTAATGCCATTATTAACTTGCGTTGGAATCATTTGTACAGTGATAAATTATTTTCTAATCTATCCCTAATATATAGCGATTATTACTTTGGACTGGGCTTGGATTTAGCGGATTTCAAATGGGATTCCGGAATTAAAAATTACAATATAAAATATGATTTCAAGAATTATATTTCAGACAAATTCAAATTAAATTTTGGAGTAAACAGCATATATTATGATTTCAATCCTGGTACGGTGATTCCAACAAATCCAAATTCAGGAATCAATTATACCCAATTGGATAAAAAATATGCTTTTGAACCTGCCCTATATGTCGATGCAATTCAAGAAATTTCGGAGAAAATCTCGCTATCCTACGGTTTACGATACAGCCTGTTTTACAGACTAGGAAAATCGAATATAAACAGTTATGCCAATAATGAACCAGTAACTTTTAATCAAGAAGCACAGATTTACGAAAAAGCAACTCCAACAGGAAGCAAATTTTACGACACTAACAAAGTAATTCAAAGCTATAATTATTTAGAGCCTCGTTTTGCTGCAGCTTATGAATTGGATAAAAATCAATCTCTAAAAGCTAGTTACAATAGAATGGTTCAGTATTTACAATTAATTTCAAATACGTCATCGCCAACTCCATTGGATGTTTGGATGCCAAGTGACAATTTTATCAAACCACAAATTGCTGATCAAGTTGCTTTAGGGTATTTCAGGAATTTCAGCGATGATAACTATTCTCTTGAAGTGGAAACCTTCTATAAAAAAATCCAAAACAGGATTGACTACATAGATGGCGCCGATTTGATTGCAAACGATGCTATTGAACAAGTAATCCTAAACGGTCGTATGCGTTCCTATGGTTTAGAACTGATGTTGCGCAAAAACGAAGGTAAATTTACCGGCTGGATTTCCTATACTTTATCAAAATCTGAGCAACAAACTCCGGGAAGAAACAGTTCCGAGATTGGAATCAACAATGGAAAATGGTACAGTTCTGCTTACGACAAATTACACAACCTCGCTGTTACCAGTTCTTATAGTTTAAATAAAAAATGGAGTTTTGGTGCAAATTTCATTCTCCAATCTGGTCAACCCGTAACCTATCCAAACGGTCAATATACCTATCAGGACATTGTAGTTCCAAGTTATGGATTGAGAAACGAAAACAGGTTACCAGTTTACCACCATTTAGATATTTCTGCAACCTTAACACCTCATAATAATGATAAACGGAGTTGGAAATCAGAATGGGTATTCAGTATCTACAACGTGTACAACCGACAAAATGCTGCTTCAATAAATTTTAAGCAAAATGCAGATACTGGAAACAATGAAGCTTTGCGAACCTCCATATTTGGTATAGTTCCCGCGGTCAGTTATAACTTTAAATTTTAATCACTATTAAATAAAGAACAAATGAAAAATAAAATAAATCTAATACTCGTATTATTTACAGCTGCATTTTTTAACAGTTGTACTGATGTGGTTGACATTCCTTTAAACACCGACAACCCCAGATTAATAATTGATGCCTCGATAAATTGGCAAAAAGGAACAACAGGAAATAACCAAGTCGTAAAACTGACCACAACCACTGATTTTTATACCAATGTAATCCCTGTGGTTTCAGGTGCCACAGTTTTTATTAAAAATAGCTCGAATAGTGTTTTCAATTTTATTGAAACTCCCAATACTGGAGTTTATGTATGCGGAAATTTTGTTCCGGTAATTGACCAAAGCTACACTTTAACGGTAATCAATCACGGACAAACCTATACAGCTACTGAAACCCTGAAATCTGTAGCTTCAATAACTTCGGTAACGCAAGAAAATCAATCGGGTTTAGGAAACGACTTCCTAAAAATAAAAACTTTTTTCAATGATCCAGCAGATGTTGATAATTATTATCTCTATAAATACAAATTCTCAAATAACCTAAAACCGGAATACTCCATAGATGACGATCTCTTTTTTCAGGGAAACACCTTCTTTAGTTTAGTGCTAGAAGAGGATACCAAACCCGGCGATCAGGTTGAAATTACCCACTATGGTATTTCAAAATCCTATTTTAATTATATGAATATTTTATTAAGCGTGGCTGGTAGTTCTGGTGGTGGCCCGTTTCAATCTCCACCGGCAACCGTGAAAGGAAATATAAAAAACGAAACGAATTTTGACAACTATCCTCTTGGCTATTTCAGAATAAGCGAAGTATCAAAATCAGATTATACAATAAACTAATTTTAAAAATAAAACTATGAAAAATTTAAACAAGACACTTATTCTTCGTATCGCTTTAGCTACAATTTTTCTATCGCATAGTCTGCACGGTATTTTTACCAAAAATGATGTTAACGACTTTGGTAATTTCCTTTTAAACAAAATTGGTTTTGCACCCTTTGGGGTTGCTCTTGCTTGGATAATTGTTTTATCTCAAGTTGTAGGTTCTATTGCATTTTTATTTAATAAATGTATTAAACCATTTTCAGTACTATTTATATTCATACTTACAATAGGGATTGTATTTGAACATTTTAAAGAAGGATGGTTTGTAGTAGGTCGCGGTAGAAACGGAATGGAGTTTAGTTTTTTGCTTATTTGTGTTTTAGTATCGTTAATGATTTCAGATACTAAAGAAGAAGAAAAAAAAGGAATGATTATTAAGTGTTTTAAAAATATAAAAATGAAAAGACTTGTATTTATTCTATTTTTTACTTTGACAACGACTATTGTAGTCGGACAAAATACCGTTTATGACACTATTCAATATGCAAGAGAACACCACCAAAAAAGATTGACACTATTTAAAATTGAGCCCATAGTTAAAGGAAAAATTATTTTTTTAGGAAACAGCCTAACTGAATTTGGTGATTGGCAAAAACTTCTAAATGATACTTCAATAATTAATCGGGGCATCGCAGGAGACAATACTTTTGGAGTTATAAATCGTTTAGAAGACATAATTAATCTCCAACCAAAAAAAATATTCATTGAAATCGGAATAAATGACATATCACAAAACATTCCTGTTGAAATTATTGTCAGCAATATAACTTCAATTGTTAAAATATTAAAAGAAAAATCCCCCAAAACAAAAGTTTATGTTTATAGTATTTTACCAACAAATGATAATGTAAAAAATAATTATCCTGATGCTTTCAATAAAAACAATGTTGTAAGTTTAGTAAATCTACAATTGCAACGAGAAGCCAAAAGAATCAAATTTACATATATCGATCTAAGTACAATATTCAAAGACAAAAAGAACAATCTAAATCTTGTGTATGCAGATTCGGACGGACTGCATCTCAACGGTTTAGGGTATCAAACTTGGATTAAAATACTTAAATCAAAACACTATTTGCAGATAAACTTGTAACTATTTATTAAAAATTTTGACCTGAGTGTAAAAACTAAAAATAAATGTTGTGAATTCCACAAAAAAATTGAATATTATAAAATAAATTTCAAAATTAAACTTTCTCACTTTGGAAAACCACCAAATCGAAACTATCTGACTAACAACAATTAAAACCTCTATAATCCAAAAAAAATAGCTATGAGTAAATTATTTTTTATTCCAATTTTCATATTTTTTATTTCTTCTGTATATTCTCAAAGTATTAATGGGAAAATCGTGGATAGTTTAAATGTTCCTATTCAATATACAAATATTGGCGTTAAAGGTCAAGATATTGGGACAGTATCAGACGAAAACGGCAATTTCAGTTTGATTTTACCAACTTTAAATCAAGACTCAAAAATTATTATATCAAATATTAGCTACAAAGTTAAAGAATACACTATTAAGGATTTTATTAGTTTAATAAACACAAAAAAACAAATAATATTAGAAGAAAATTATCAACAACTTGAAGAAGTAGTTGTAACTTCTAAAAAACTAAAAAAAGATAATGTAGGTAATAAAACCACTTCTTCGCTAATAGCAGCTGGTTTTAAGAACAATTCTTTAGGTAGTGAAGTAGGCATCAAAATAAAAATAAAAGATAAGCCAACATATATTGACTCATTTAACTTTTTTATTACATCGTGTAAATATGATTCTCTTTTTTTTAGATTAAATATATATTCTATAAAGAATGATATGCCTTACGAAAATTTACTTTCTGAAAATATTTATTTTTCAACAGATATAAAAAAAGGCAAAGTCTCAATTGATTTAACTAAATATAATATAGTTGTTAATCAAGATGTAATAATTACAATTGAATATGTTAAAGAACTTGGTAAAGGAGGCTTGAACTTTTCAGGAGGTTTATTTGGAAATAAAATTTATCATAGACAAACCAGCTTTAGCGAATGGAAAAAAACAGCAACCGTAAGCCTTGGATTTAATGTAGATGTGAGATACTAAAAAAAGGCATCTATCAAGAACGATTTTCCAAAATGTGGGTTTTAGTACTTTCTAAAAGTCGGTTTTGTGCTTAAATTAATTTCATTAGATAAAAATCATAGAAGCCTGATTAAGAGAATAATTTCATCAACAGCAGTCACTTTTTTTACCTTTATCTATTTTTTTTGGAAAATACAAAGAAGGAACCGTCCCAGAACTTTCAAATTATAAATTAAAGAACTTCAAAGAAGTGCTACTCAACTTCATTTTTGTCCTATCCTGCATTTACATCTTGAAATATCTTTGCTGAATAAATATAAAAAACGAAACGAATATTGACAATTTTCCTCTTGGCTATTTCAGAGTAAGCGAAGCAGATGTTACGAATTATACCATTCAATAACTTAAGTAGAAATCATAATTAAATGACAATGATAAAATTAACTCTAAAATTCATATAATTTATAATAACCATCTTAATTTAAAACTTATGGAAACAATTACCACCAAACAAAGAATTTTAAACGCTCCTTTAACTAGAATTCTACTCGGTCTGATAGTCTGTTTTATTGCTTTTATTCTAGCTCAACAACTAACAGGAAAATTACTTGATTTAACTGTTGCTGATAAAAATCTCAGAAACCTGATTAAAGGCATCCTTTCCTCAGCGGCAGTAATTGGAGCTTACATCTACTTTTTTAGAAAATATGAAAAGAGAGCAATAACGGAATTTTCAGGTAAAGGAATCGCTAAATATGTTGTAATTGGAATAGGAATAGGAGTACTATTGCAAAGTCTTACGATATTGGTGATTATGATTAATGGCGGTTTTGAAATAGTTGCTATTAATCCTATTTCCAATATCATTATTCCATTTACGGTGGCTTTTTCGGTTGCCATTTTTGAAGAAATTTTAATCCGAGGTATTATTTTTCGAATTGTGGAAGAAAAATTAGGAAGCTACATTTCTTTATTAATTACTGCAATTATTTTTGGAGGATTGCACTTAGCTAATCCAAATAGCACCCTAATGTCTGGAGTATGTGTTGGTATTGAGGCCGGCTTTTTAATGGGTGCTGCTTATATTTATGCTAGAAATCTTTGGTTTCCAATTGCCATACATTTTGCATGGAATTTTATGCAATCAGGGATTTTTGGCGCAATTACCTCTGGTAATGAAAAAACATCTAGTTTATTAACTACAAGAATCACAGGTAGTCAATTAATTACAGGCGGAGAATTTGGTCCAGAAGGAACAATACAAGCAATTGTTTTTTGTTTGCTGGCATCTATCCTCTTAATGATTCTAAGTAGAAATAAATTGATATATCCCTATTGGAAAGAAAGAGCTGTAATAAACTACACAAAAAATATTTAAATCATTTTTTTAAACACAACATGGAAAAAGAAATCAAAACAGAAATCTCAATTAATACAACATTAGATAAAGTTTGGGCAGTTCTTATAAACTTTGACAATTATCCAAATTGGAACCCCTTTATAAAATCAATAAAAGGAGAAGTAAAAATCGGAAATAATATTACTGTAAGAATTGAACCGCCAAAATCAAAAGGAATGACTTTTAAACCAAGAATCCTAACATTTGAGACCAACAAAGAAATGAGTTGGTTAGGCCATTTTTTGTTTTCAGGTCTTTTCGACGGAGAACATAAATTTGAACTTATTGACAACGGAAACGGAACAACAAAATTTATACAAAGTGAAAAATTTAAAGGAATACTTGTACCTCTTTTCAAAAAACAATTAGACAATAATACAAAAAAAGGGTTTGAAGAAATGAACTACAAATTAAAAGAATTGGCTGAAAGGAAATAAACACTACTGATTGTGGCAGTTTACAATGTGGGTTAAAGGTTATTTTGTATTTTGAGTGATGCCAACGACCTCCTGGAAAATGAAAACAATCCATATTTTAATATCAAAATAGAAAATAAAATGAAACTTGAAATAAAAAACATTTCCAAACAATACAGTAAAAGTAAATTTGGATTACAAAATTTTTCTATCAATATTGAAAATGGAATTTTGGGTTTACTCGGACCAAATGGTGCAGGAAAATCTACTTTAATGAAGATTATTGCAACCATTTCTAATCCAACAAGTGGGCAAATTTTGCTCAACGGTGTAGACATTACCAAAAACCCAAACCGAATTAGGGAAATCCTAGGTTATTTACCGCAAGATTTTGGCGTCTATCCGAACTTAAATGCTTTCGAATTTCTGGAATATATTGGAGCGATGAAAGGAATTGGGGGCCCCAATTTAAAAACCAGAATCTCACAATTACTTGAAGGTGTCAACTTAATGGAGGCTGCAAAAAAACCAATAGGAACTTATTCTGGAGGAATGAAACAGCGAGTTGGTATTGCACAAGTTTTACTCAATGATCCCAAAATTCTAATCTTTGATGAGCCAACAGTTGGTCTCGATCCCGAAGAAAGGGTACGTTTTAGAAATCTAATTTCTGATCTGGCAAATGACGCTATCATTATTCTGTCATCTCATATTGTTTCTGATATTGAAACTATTGCCGATAAAGTGGCAATAATGCAACATGGAAAACTTATTTCACTTGGCTATCAACAAGAAATTATAGATACATTAAAAAATAAAGTTTTTGAAATCGAAATTGATAACAATGATTTGAATACATTCAAAGTAAACCATTTGATTTTAAATACAATTCGAAAAAAAGACAAAATTTTAATTCGATTTATTGCAAACGAAAAACTGCCAGATACAATGCTTTGCAATGCAACTTTAGAAGATGCTTATTTGTATCAAACTAAAAAATAAATAAAATGAGTTTCTATAAAAATATAACCAAAGCCGATTATCAACAACGCTCCCGAAGCTACGTTTTTCTAGTCACTTTATTGGTCAGCGTTTATGTAGCTTACACTTTTATTCCAAGTTACGATGCTAACTATACAACCGTGCGGGTTAATAATTTTATTGGTAAAAATAATTCAGCATGGATTGGTCACGTTACCGCAATTATGGCAAGTACTTTCTTGTGGCTTATCGGCTTTTATTTGGTCAATGACAGCATTAGACGGGATAAAGAAACGGGCGTTGGTCAAATAATTGCTACAACTTCAATTAGTAATTTTCAGTATTTATTAGCCAAAGCAATGAGTAATTTTTGTGTTTTATTGACCATTATATTAATCATTATTTTAATGGCTTTAGGATTATTTTTTTTCAGAGGTGAAAGCGGAAGTTTCGATTTCATTCAGTTTTTCATTCCCTATTTATTAGCCACTATTCCGAGTATATTTTTGGTTTCGGTTATAGCAATTGTATTTGAAGTGATTTTTGAAAATAAAACCAATTTACTTAATGTTGTGTTTTTCATATTGTTCGGATTCGTAGTTGCAAATACAAATTCAGGAAATAATCCTGTTTTGATATATATCGATCCTTTAGGAATCAAATATTTAACCAATCAAATGGTTGCGGTAGTGAATTCAATTAATCCAAGCAATTCTTATGAAGTTTCAGCTGGATATTTATTTAGCGATAATTATAAAAAGCAATATTTCGATTTCCTAGGTTCAACTTGGTCCTTTTTCTATATTTTAAGTCGAATAATCTGGATTGGAATTGGTTTAGGATTACTTTTTATAACATCAAAAATCTTCAATAGATTCGATTCTAAAACTATTGTTTTATCTAGAAAGAAAAGTTCTGATTTAATCTTTGATGAAATTAAAACAGAACCAAGAGAGATTAGATTATCAAAATTACCGAAAATAAATCCACAATTTGGAATTTTTCCAATCATAAAAACTGAATTTCTAATGCTTATTCGTAAGGGGCCAAAATGGTTTTGGCTCGTTAATTTTGGAGGAATGATTGCTTTGTTTTTACTACCAATGAATGAAGCCTATCAAACTACTTTACCTTTTTTATGGTTTTTACAAATCAATCGTTGGGCAGATTTGTCAACTAAAGAAAAATTTTTCGGAACCAGTAATTATATTTACTCGTCGTTCAAACCTTTGCAACGATTATTAACATCTCAAATTGTTGCAGGGTTTTTACTTGCAACGTTCTTAGCTCTGCCAATACTGATTAGACAACTAATTGATGCAAATTTCATTGCAACAATTGCAATACTACTTGGAAGTCTATTTTTAGTATCATTTGCCGTTTTTAGCGGAATGATTTCTGGTGGAAGGCGATTGTTTGAAATTTTATTTTTTGCTTTAACTTATGCTATCATTAATGGAGTTACTTATGTAGATTATTTTGGTGGATTCCATCAAGATTTTCAATATTTAATTAGTATGCTCATCGTTTTATTTTTACTTTTAACAACATCATTTTTATTTCGAAATCACGAAATAAAAAATCAATAATTTTTTTATGTCAAGAAATAAAAAAAGAGTTAAATCTACTTGTTGCCCAAATTGTAATGAGGTATTTGCCGATATAAACCATAATTTTTGCCCATATTGCGGACAAGAAAACCATACACATAAATTGCCTATAAAGCATTTTGTGATGGAAACATTGGAATCACTAACCCATTTTGATACCAAATTTTTGAATACCCTAAGAGATTTGGTTTTGAAACCTGGAATAGTAATCAAAAACTACAATTCCAACAAACGAGCGCATTATGTACCGCCAATTAGAATGTATGTTTTTACAACTTTTATTTTTCTATTAATTGTATCATTTTTGTTTAACCACACCATTGAAGAAAATAATGAAACTTTTCGAAAACAGATTATGGTGGTAAAAACCAACGGAATCAATCTATATAGTAAAACCGAAATTGATTCGTTAACTTTTACAAAATTACGACATGTAAAAAACCTTACTAATTCAGAAATAAATACTATTTTAAAATCAAGTAATATAAAAACTGATTGGTTCAACACCAGAATTGTAAATTCTTTTATAAAACTGCAAACTGGTGATTTAAAAATTTCTGAATTGTATAAAAAATTCGTGAAATACGCTTCTTATTCGTTTTTTATGTTCATGCCTTTTTTTGCATTAATTTTAAAATTATTTTATTTTCGAAAAGAGTATTATTATTCTGAATTTTTAATTTTTTCTATATTCTATCATATATTTATATTTGGATTAATGGGAATTTTGCTGCTTATTGAAAGACTATTTAATATTAATTTTGTTTATTTACTAATACCGTTTTTTATACTGATTTTTGTTTATTTGGGAATTTCATTAAAAAATGTCTTTGAAGGTAGCTGGCCCAAAACTATATTTAAAACTTTTATCTTGTCTTTTGTATATGTTTTATGTTTGTTCTGTTTGTTTATTTTTTTAATCTTGGGTAGTATGATCTAACTTTTAATATAACTTAATAATGGATGCAAATAAAAAACTGTATATTAAGTTAAGCTAGATTTTTGCAATTAATTTGATTATTAAATTCTTTAATGCTCTTCTAATTCAAAGCAGAATGTCTTCTTTTTCAGTTGTGCCAAATTTCAATGTATCCAAAGATTTCTAATTTTATTTGTTCTTTAGAAATCAGTTTGTTCTCATAAATTAACTCATTTTTCAAAGATTTAAAGAAGCTTTCAGCTAAAGCATTATCCTTGCAATTTCATTTATAACTAATACTGCGGGTTATTTTTTTATAGGAATCAAGAACATTCACAAACTTTTTACTGGCATATCGAATACCTCTGTCCAAATCTGTAAATATTCATAAACGCTGGGTTGTTATTTCCTGTATCATTAATTAGCTTTTAATTGAGACAATTGTACCTCCCTAAATTATGATGTGCATTTTCTATAAATATTTATTTAATTTAAATTCTTATTAGAATAGAATTCTTAAACAAATTAATTCATTTAATAAAGGATCTTATTCTGATCGCTGTTCATGCAAAAATTGAATTTTACGACGAAATGTGCCTTTATTAATATTTTGACCTCAACAGGACATTAAACCGTTTTCTGTCATATTTTTAAAATTTATCTTAAATTACAATTTTAAAAATATGCCAATTTCTTCAAATCCTGAAGAAAATGGTTTGAAATTTGTATCTCAGGGGTCCCCTTTAACTCTTGTATTTACTAGAAATTCCTTATATAGAACCCATTTTTATAAAAGAGTCGTGTGAAAAGCAGTGCAGCATCTACAACAACACTTTCTTCTAAAAAATCTAAAAATTTAACTTCAACTCTAAATACTGATACTTCTAAAAATATTTCATCAAAAGAAAATTTTATTGTTTACCCAAATCCTGTAAAATCGGGCACGGAATTAAACATAAGATCTAAGGAAGCTTTACCATTTGATGTTGTGATTGTTAATTTAGATGGTCAGGTGGTTTATTCTCAATTAAACAATCATGACAATTTGGTAACAGTGCGAGTACCTAATTTAAATAAAGGAATTTATTTCCTCAAAACAACAAATACTATAAGCACCAGAATTCAAAAAATACTGATAGAGTAATAAAATCCGAGGTACTATGATTTTAAGACAATCTAAGAAATTATAAGTCTAAAAATAGGGTTTGCTTTTTTAATTGAAGGCAAACCCTGTTTGGTATAACTAAGTACCCTAATCATACATCACTTAGCTTTTTTTATGTCAGTGATATAATCAATATTCAAAGTTTATAGCTATTTTTGTGTAAACAACTCCCATGAGTTATGTTATCTTGTAAGGATATCTTTGTTTTATTTTGCGATAGTTTGCTTTAAATTGTACCATAATTGTACCACTGAAGTTTAAAACTCCATTAAAGTGAGGAAAGTCATTTTCTGCATCGGGAAGTAGCAAAACAAAACATCACAAAACAACAACAAACAAACGAGTTAAAGTATTGATAAACAATATTTTAACTCGTTTTTATTTATACTTTCTTTTGGATATTATGCGTTATTTTGATTAGATTTGTACCTCAGTTGTACCTCGGAATTTGAGGTACAAAAAAATATTTTTTTTTGGCCAAATTATGGCACGTAGAGACACACATAGTCACAGTGGGACACCTAAAGTCACATTTCTATGAGTACAAACATTAAGATTACCCGCATCTGTGAATTCTGTAAAAATGAATTTACCGCACGCACAACAAAAACACGCTATTGCTCATTAAGCTGCAATAGCAAAGGTTACAAATCGCTCGCAAGGCAGTCGAAGATCACCCAAAGCAACAAGCAGACTGAGACTGCCAAGAATCCTGTCCTAGAAGTAGTAAAAGTTAAAGATTTCCTCAGTGTAAACCAGGCAAGCCTTTTATTTGGAATAAGCCGGAGAACAATTTACAGAATCATTTCAAGAGGAGAACTTGATGTTGCAAAATTCGGTACAAGAACAGTTATAAGGCGATGTGACATGGATACTTTTTTTTCCCTTCCACTGGATCAATCTATGCTCCGCCCAATTCAAGAATTTTCGGGATTGGAGAATTGCTATTCTATTGTAACCATCAAATACCCGGAAATGGTAGCGCAAATATTCCCTCACTTTGAAGGAGACAAACTCCCTGATTTTGGAAAAAATAATCTTTGGTTTTTATAGTTAAAACTAAACCAGTAATTCAAACAAAAATTGAATAAGAAGATGAAATGAAAATAGAAATCTTTATCAACGGATATAAATATTTACGGCCATCAAATAATTTCAGTCAATCATTTTTAAAAATTATCGATACAACTTCCTTAAAGAAAGAGAATTTTGAATTATATAAGACAAAATCGGATGAGATAAAAAACCTCACAGTGATATGTCTCAAGGATGATTTAGTTTTTATCATTCACAAACACTTGACCTTAGAGTTAGATTTTGCTATGAAAATAAATGCCTATGATATTGTTTATTGTTCTTGCTTGAAACCATTAACCGAAAGAGGTGAAGTTATAAAAGAATTAATGATAGACAATTATCAATTAATCCTAACCAATAGAAATTGGCTAGAAACTGATTATCTGAAACTATACTTCGAATTAGTAGATTATGGCGAAGCAGATAATCGTCTTATAAATGCCCTTAAACTTCAATAATCTGAAAGTTTCATTAATTCTTAATTACTTTAAATACACTATTTTCATTACCTCTTCTTACATCAACTATATACATTCCAGGAGGAAAATTTTCACCAAAAATATAGCTGTTTTTTACTCCATTTGTTTTATATACCAGTCTGCCATAAATATTATATACAGTTATTTCTACTTTCTCCTTCACAGTATCAAAATCCGAAATCTCTAATGTAAATTGATCCTCTGAGGGATTTGGGTATATATTTACTAAAAATTCTGGGTTTATTTCTTTGGCAATAGCAGTTCCATTTATAATGGATACTCTTCCTGAATTATCTAAAAGAGTTGCATTAGTTGCTTTTGATAGCACTATATCAAAATATTCTGTAGTTTCTAATATATTATCTGATGCAATTGATATTGTAATATTTGCTGATATAGAACCTGCAGGAATGGTCAATGTACCATTTTTTGTGGTATAATCTTTAGTTTTACCTTTACTTGTTGCAGTTCCGTCTTTTGTGGTATAATTAAATTTAATTGGTAATGCACTTGGACTAGATAAAGAAACATTAATAGTTGCTATAGCTCCTTCGTTAACACTCACATCATTAATACTTAGAGTAGGAGGGCATGCTTCATCTGTCACACCATTACAATTATCATCAATGCCATTAGCGCATATTTCAACTGCTCCGGGATGAATGTTTATATTAATATCATTACAGTCAGTACTATTGGCGACATAGCCTGATGGTAATGAGCATGCCTGTATCGTGTTTGCAATATTGCCAAAACCATCACCGTCTAAGTCACGAAAATAAGTAATGAGAGGAATAACAGTAAAATTACTAACACTTAATGCTACTCCTCCAGGGGTAGTTACTTCTATTAATCCAGTTGTACCAGCCCCAATTGTTGCAGTAATGGTTGTAGCTGAATCAACTGTAAAAGTTAACACATTAATGCCTCCAATTTTAACTGCAGTAGCGTTTGTGAAATTAGTTCCTGTTATAATTAATGAGCTTGTGTTTGCACAACCGCTGCTTGGACTAAAAGAAGTGATAGTAGGCGGAAAAACCGGGTTATTACGGAATACCGATACGGTATAAGGAGCAGAACCGGAATTAGCTACCGCAAGGTCAGACATGCCGTCTCCATCCAAATCTCCTATGGCTGCACTAGCAGGCAGCAGACCTGTGTTAAAATCCACTTTAGCAGCAAAAGAATCCAATCCAATATTGCCAAGGGTAATCGTATTTCGATATATCGATACAGTATTGGAATTTATATTAGGTACCGCAAGATCAGGTTTACCATCTCCATCCAAATCGCCAATGGCTACACTATAAGGTTGCGAACCTGTCGCAAAATCTACTTTGGCAGCAAAAGAATTCGCTCCAATACTGCCAAGGATAGCTGTATTACGAAATACTGATACGGCGGAGGAACTATAATCAACAGTAACAAGCTCGGGTTTACCATCTCCATCAAGATCTCCGATGGCTACAAAAAGAGGTTGTGAGCCTGCATCAAAATCTACCTTGGAAGCAAAAGAATCCACTCCAATGCTACCTAGAGTAGCCGTATTTTGAAATACTGATAAAGAGGAAAATTGATTAGCTACTGCAAGTTCGGGCTTGCCATCCCCATCCAAATCGCCAATAGCTACACAATCAGGGTATCCCCCTGAGGTAAAATCTACCTTGTCACCAAAAGAGCCTATATCAATACTGCCTATGATAGCCGTATTACGAAATACAGATATTGTACTAGACCAATGATTAGCTACTGCAAGCTCTGGCTTGCCATCCCCATCCAGATCATTGATGGCCACACTA
Source organism: Flavobacterium melibiosi (assembly GCF_048158545.1). NCBI lineage: Bacteria > Pseudomonadati > Bacteroidota > Flavobacteriia > Flavobacteriales > Flavobacteriaceae > Flavobacterium > Flavobacterium melibiosi. The sequence goes on from NZ_JBLNKU010000014.1 coordinate 120,573, forward strand.
ATGGGGCCCGAACCTGTTGTAAAATTTATCATGGGTGCAAAAGAACCAGAGCTAATGTTGCCTGGGCTAGTAGTATTATGTAATACCGATACGGTATTGCTATCAAAATTAGCTACAACAAGCTCAAGCTTGCCATCCCCATCTAAATCACCGAGAGCCACACCACGAGGGCTTGTGCCTGTGACAAAATCTATTTTTTCAGCAAATGATCCTGCTTCAATATTGCCTGCGGTAGCAGTATTTCGTAATACTGATACGGTATTAGTACCATAGTTAGTTAATACAAGATCAGCCTTACCATCTCCGTCCATATCACCAATAGCTACACTATAAGAGAAGTTATCTATGGTAAAATCTACTTTAGGAGTAAAATCAGCTGACGTAATACTACCTTTGTTAGGCGTAAAAGTTGGAGTGAAATCAGCTGAACTATAAGCAGCCAAAGCACTTCCTGTATTTAATACAGTTATAGGCGCATAAGTCGCTCCACTTGGTACTGTTACCGTTAAACTTGTTGTCGTAGCAGCTGTTACCGTTGCTCTTGTAGCTCCAAAAAATACCACATTGTTCGAAGTCGTACTGTTAAAATTTGTTCCTGTTATTGTTACAGTAGTTCCAACAGTTCCACTTGTAGGACTAAAAGAAGTAATTGTAGGCGGAAAAACCGGGTTATTGCGTAATATTGATATGGTACTCGAACCACTATTAGCTATTACAAGTTCAGGCTTACCATCTCCATCCAAGTCCCCTACAGTAATACTTTCGGAGTTGTTGCCTGTATTAAAATCTACCTTAGATGCAAAAGAATTTATACCAATATTACCAAGAGTAGTAGTATTACGCAATATTGATACAGTACCCGGATTAATAGTATTAGCTACCGACAGATCGAGTTTGCCATCCCCGTCCAGATCACCAATAGCTACACTGGCTGCATTTGCATTTACAGAAAAATCAACTTTTGCGGCAAACGAACTGGCATCTATACTACCGGGATTCGTCATATTGCGTATTACAGAAACAGTAGCAGAGCTATAATTAGCTACTGCAAGCTCGGGCTTGCCATCCCCATCCAAATCACCAATGGCAACACTTTGGGGTAATGAACCTGTGGTAAAATCTACCTTGGCAGCAAAAGAACCCGCTCCAATACTGCCAAAGCTGGTCGTATTGCGAAATACTGATACGCTGTTGGAACTATAATTTGCTACCGCAAGCTCAGGCTTACTATCACCATCCAGATCACCAATAGCTAAACCATAAGCAAAATTACCTGTGTTAAAATCTACTTTTGAAGCAAAAGAATCCACTCCAATACTGCCGGGACTAGCGGTATTGTGATATACTGATAAGGTATTAGAAATTCCATTAGCTACCGCTAGGTCAGGTTTACCATCACCATCCAAATCGGATATAGCTACACTTAAAGGATCGCTACCTGCTGTAAAATCTACCTTGGCAGCAAATGAGCTAGAAGTAATGCTACCAGGGTTAGCCGTATTATGTAATATCGATATGGTTGAAGAGCCTTCGTTTGCTATTGCAAGATCAGGTTTACCATCCCCATCCAAATCACCAATGGATATACTAATGGGACCAGAACCTGTGGTAAAATCTACCTTGGGCGCAAAAGAACCTGTTCCAATACTACCACTATTGCCTAAATTTCGAAATACCGATACGCTAGCGGAACTTTGATTAGCTATAGCAAGATCAGGTTTGCCATCGCCATCCAAATCGCCTATAGCTACAAAAATAGGATTTAAACCTGGGCTGAAATCTACTTTAGGAGTAAAATCAGCTGCGGTAATACTACCTTTATTAGGTATAAACGTTGGGGTAAAATTAGCTAAACTATAAGCAGCCAAAGCACTTCCTGTATTTAAGACCGTTATAGGAGCATAAGTCGCACCGGTAGGTACTGTTACCGTTAAACTGCTCGTTGTAGCAGCTGTTACCGTAGCCTTTGTAGCTCCAAAAAATACCACATTGTTCGAAGTCGTACTGTTAAAATTTGTTCCTGTTATTGTTACAGTAGTTCCAACAGTTCCACTTGTAGGACTAAAAGAAGTAATTGTAGGTGTAAACTGCCCATATTCTATTAATGCTCCATAGGCAGGGTTTCCTCCATTTGATCCATCGAAGTCTCTAAGCTTATTGTAAGTATTTGTGGTAGGGTCATATGAAAAAACAACACCATATTGGCTACTGCCACCATATTGTGTCATTCCATAAAGCTTACCGTCGCTGGCCTGTAAAAGGCTTCCTTGAGGAGCATACCCTTCACTACTATTGAAATCCATGAGTTTGGCAAAAATGCCCGTTGTAATGTCATACGAAAAAAGAACACCAGCTACGCTGCCCCCACCTGTAGTCATTCCATAAAGCTTGTGATTGCTGGCCTGAACAAGGCTGCCATGAGGATAAGCTCCGTTACTGCTATCGAAATCGTTGAGTTTGGCATAAATTCCAGTAGAAGGGTCATACGAGAAGACAACGCCATAATTACTACTACCCCCTTGTAAAGTCGTTCCATAAAGTTTACCGTCGCCCGCCTGAACTAGGCTGCCATGAGGATAGGCTCCGTCGCTACCATTGAAATCTTTCAGTTTGGTATAAATGCCAGTCGAAAGCTCATACGAAAAAATAACTCCGGTTCCGCCACTTCCTCCTTGAGCAGTCATTCCATAAAGCTGCCCATCGCTGGCCTGAACAAGACTGCCATAAGGATAAGCTCCGTCACTATAGTTTAAATCCTTGAGTTTTAAAAAAATACCCGTTGAGGGGTCATAAGAGAAAATAACACCGACTCCATTACTTCCTCCTAAAAAAGTCATTCCGTAAAGCCTACCATTGCCAGCCTGAACAAGACTGCCATAAGGAGAAGCCCCGTTGCTATTATCGAAATCCTTGAGCTTGGTATAAATGTCTGTTGCAGGATTATAAGAAAAAATAACACCTTGTCCTATAGTTCCACCATGCGTAGTCATCCCATAAAGCTGGCCATTGCTGGACTGAACTAGACCACCATAAGTAATTGCCCCGTCGCTGTTAATGAAATCCTTGAGCTTGGTATAAATGTTCGTGGAAGGTGTATAGGAAAATATAACACCATATCTACCGCTTCCTCCTGCACTAGTCATTCCGTAAAGGTTTCCGTCGTTGGATTGTACAAGGTTTCCGGAAGGAGACCCCCCATCTGTATAGTTGAAATCCTTGAGCTTGATATAACTACCCGTTGAAGGTGCATAGGAAAATACAACACCGACTCCACTGGTGCCTCCTTGTGTCGTCATCCCATAAAGCAAACCGTCACCGGCCTGAACAAGGCTGCCATAAGGACTCGCTCCATCACTATTATTGAAATCCTTTAGTTTGACATAATTGTCCGTTGCAAGGTCATAAGAGAAAACAACACCAAACCCACTGCTGCCACCTTGGCTAGTCATGCCGTATAGCTTTTCATCGCTAGCCTGAATAAGACTACCTATTGGAATAGCCCCGTCACTATTATTGAAATCCTTTAGTTTAGCATAAATGCCCGTTGAAGGGTCATACGAAAAAACAACACCGTATCCTCCGCTACCTCCCTGAACAGTCATTCCATAAAGTTTTCCATTGCTGGCTTGAACAAAACTGCCATCAGGATTAGCCCCATCACTACCATTGAAATCCATGAGTTTGGCATAAATACCCGTTGAAGGCTCATACGAAAAAATAACACCTTGTCCACTGACGCCTCCACTTTGAGTCATTCCGTAAAGTTTTCCATTGCTAGCTTGAATTAGACTTCCCAAAGTATAACTCCCATTACTGTAATTGAAATCTTTGAGTTTGGTATAGATATTCGTTGAAGGCTCATACGAAAAAATAACACCATTATTTCCACTGCTGCCCCCTTGGGAAGTCATGCCATAAAGCTTGCCGTCGCTGGCCTGAACAAGGCTGCCTCGAGGGTAAGCCCCGTCGCTACCATTAAAATCTTTGAGTTTGGTATAAATGCCAGTTGAAGGGTCATACGAAGCTATGACACCAAAACCAATACCTCCATTTTCAATCAATCCATACAATTTACCGTCAGTAGCCGTACAAAATGAATTAAGAAAAGGAAGACGTCCCATATCCTGAAAAATATAATTTGCGGTCAAACTATTTGTTGATATGTCATATTTTGAAATAGTACCGTTACCTCTATTGGTTGTTCCATATAAAACTGGCTGTGCAGTCATTTGACAACATAAAGCAAATAAAAACAGGAGTATTAGTTTTTTCATTTGAACGATTTTTACATTAGAAATTATAATTCATTTAAAATCAATTGATTTTAGTTAAGCTTTTCATTATGACATCGTTTTTATTTATAACAGTAATTTTTAAACCGTTACTAATAATTTCGTTACATATCCAGTATGATGCTAAATACATCAAAATCCAATTAGTGAACATTCCTTTTTGGGATGGAGTGTTCTATTTTTCTTTTAAACGCAGGTTGCCAATGTAGGGGTTTCCGATATAGGATTTATTTCATCTACCTGGGGATGGTAAATAGTAACTTTTTTTGATAATTTAATATTGTTGCACTAAATTACAAAACACTGTAAATCAATTATTTGATAACATTAAAGTTAAGAAAGTGCTAATCTAATATTCTTAAAATTATATTAAAATTAATCAGTCATTTACAACTCGTTTTTAGAATAAATAGTCACCATCAGTCGTTTTATTGTGGTAGATTCTTATAACGAAGTAGGTCCATTAAAATATTATACCGAAAATAATTTTGATACACTATTTAGTCCAGAAGAGCAAGAAAAACAATACACAGGTTTAAAAGTTGATTTAACAAAAATCAATTATATTGGAATAAAGCAAGACGGTTTTTAAACTTCCAGAAACCCAGTCAGACAAGCTTCTTACAAGATTAATATACTTCGATTTAATTGTTCTTAAAAATAATTTCAATTGCCTCATTCATCTGCACGAAACCCTCATTTAGCCCAAGTATTCCTATATTCATTTTTCCCGCTTACTTCATAGCCTAGCTGTAGAATTAATTTCTTTTTCTAATCAACATATTCCTAACTTTATATCTTATTTTAAAAAGGTGTTTTTATGGAAACTATTGAATTGACCAGAAAAGAACTTTACGACTTGGTTTGGGAAAATCCATTGTCTAAATTAGCAAAGAAATATAACCTTTCAGATAACGGCTTACGAAAAGTTTGTAAAAGACTTGACATACCATTACCAAAAAATGGTCATTGGCAAAAGATTCAATTTAATAAAAAGGTTATTATTGAAAAACTTCCTGTAAATAATAAAGTAGAAACATCTATTACATTAAATTTCAGAGAGGATTCTGAAACAATCATAAATGGAGAAGGAAACGAATTAAATCAACTTACCAAAGAGCTAAAAACCTCATTAAAGAATACTATTATATTCCCCGAAAAACTAACAAAACCCAATCAGTTAATTATTGATGCTAAAAATGATTTAAAAACAAAAGAACCTTTTTTATATCATAATATGAAAGGGCTTGTTACCACTTCTACTGGTATACTTAATATTACTGTTGCTCCAAAAAATGTAAAAAGAGCATTATTGTTTATGGACATTTTTATAAAAGCCTTACAAAAGAGAGGTCACAAAATAATTGTAAAAGACGGTACTAAAATAGTAATTGATTCTACTGAACTAAAAATAGAACTCAGAGAAAGATTAAAAAGAAAAATTGTAAAAGGAACATATAGTGATTATACCGAATTAGAACCTTCAAATCTTTTATCGTTCAAATTAGATGTTTACCCAACAAAAGAATGGGCAGACACCAATACTAGTCAAATAGAAGATAAAATCCCTAACATAATAGCCAAATTAGAATTACAAGCCATTAAAGAAAAACAAGATGCAATTGATAGAGAAATTTGGCACAGAGAATACGAGAGAAGGCAAAAAATAGAACAAGAATTTAAAGCCAGAAATGAAAAAGAAATAATCAAAACCAAAAAACTCTTTTCGGATGCAGAGAAATTCGACAAAGCTACTATTTATAGAAATTTCATCAAGGCTACCGAACAAAAAGCAATCCAAGAAAACAAGCTCACAGAAGAGCTAAAAGAATGGATAAAGTGGGCAAACGACAAAGCCGATTGGTTTGATCCATTTACTAACAAACAAGATGAATTGCTAAATGAAAACGACAGAGAAGATTTTCATAAACCAAAGCAACAAAACTATTATCACAGATAGTGTCAAAACAACATTTCCGTTACAACAACACGGGCAATCAAGCGGTCTCTCTTCGGTCGTTCACTTTGTTCCGTTCGGCTGTTCCAGTCGGTCGTCGGCTGAAAAAGCCTCCTCCCTCCGTTCCACAGGCACTACACAGCACTAAAAAAACAGCAGCTTGAAAATAAGCAGCTATTTTTTTGCGCTGTTTCGTTCCTCATCTTCACACGTTCTCTACCCTACGTTCGGCAGGGCTAATGCATCCACAATACCGCTTCATTCCGTTTCGCTTCGTAAACTACGCTGCACTGCATTCCAGCAGTATTATGTCTGCCGCCCTTTATTTTTTCAGCGGTTGCTCCTTCGCCCAGCCATCGGGGTTGGCGCCGTTCCGTGAAAAACGTCACTTCGCCCTAAATCAAGGAACGCCCCGAAAAGGGGCTGATTATACTATTTTCCCCGCCGTTTCACGCTCCTAGCCCTTCTCTCCACTTCGTCCCGCAGAAAAAGCGGGACTACGCTACGTTCCCGGTCTAGGGTGGCTGTTCGATTGCCGCAACACCGCCACTGCGCTCCTCGAAAAATAATTATTTCCGCTATCGCTACAATTATTATTTTCTGCGGTGCTTGGGGGTGTTTGATTGCCAATTCCATAAGAACGCTCCCAAAAAAAGGAAAACAAGAACGCCCCTCTTCCAAAAAAAATAAAAAAAAGAAAGTAAAGGTAAGCTCCGGTTTCAAAAAGTAAAGTTCAAGCCCTGCGGGTTTTTAAAAAAATCTCCACCCTTGAATTTCCATAACAACAGTCGATTATACGATGATGTTTCCGATTCTTAAGAACGATTAGGGTAGTATTTTTTCAAAAAAACTTGACTCCTTTTGAAACCTACATTAACGCGAAGACTTTCTTTTTTTTCTTTTTTTCTTTTAAAAATAATATGGTATAGAATGAAATGAGGAACCCGAGTGACAAAAAAACATTCAAGTATTTAAAATACTGGGAATCAAAATGGAATAATTTTGTGAAAATATCACAATGATAAAATAATTTAAAGCCAATTAACATTACTCCATTAATAACAAATAGTTTGTCAATACATATTTCACACTTAAATGCATTATAAGTCATATATGTTTGCGTATTATAGACAAAATAGCGCAAAATAAAAACCCTCTCTTTCGAAAGGGTTTACTTTGCAAATATTGCAAACTTACAAACTGATGGTCTTTTTAGAAAGTCTCTTGAATTTTCATGGCATTACCGGCGTTGAATAAGTAATAATTTGAACCTACCTTTTGATAAAACTCTATTCCAATACTTCCTAAAACAGTAACATTTGTTGTTAATGTTGGTGTATTGGGTAACGTAGTAATAACATCCATCAAAGTTGTAACAGAGTCAATCGCCATATATAAAGAATATGAAATCTTTGAAGTTTCATTTAATAATGGTTCTGCAGGCTCATATGATCCTGTGGCTGGATTAAAAACAAAATCTGAAAGTACAGATAAAGCATTGATTATTCTAAAGTGTGTTGCACCTGATGGAATATTTAAATAGTTCAATGGATTAAATGCAGGAACACTTAAAGTACTTTCATTTCTGTCAAGATTTTCAATTAAGGTAAATGGAGCAGAAAAAACGCCATTAAAAGAAATATTTCTATTGAAATCTAAACCTTTTAAATATTGTGATTGTTGAGAAACCAAAACAGCTCTTTGTCCTCTAGCTTCTGAACCATCCTCAATATTGATTTTTTTCATAATTGCAGTAAGTCGTCCTGTTAGCTGGCTATCAGACATTTGTTTCATCAATGCCGACAAACCAACTCTTAATGATTTACCCGCATTTGCACAAGCTGCAAATTCGCTCATATTTTCACGAGTACGAATAAAGCCTGGTGCAGTTTTTACTTGTTCCGCAGTTGGTCCACCTTTTAGACCTGCAAAGTAACCTTCGTTACCTTTAATTTTGAAGTGTCTCACTTCCCCTAAAGTTCCGACATATTTAATATGTCCTTTCTGTCTTGCCATTTCTATATGTTTTAAATTAAAAATATTTATTAAATTTACACGACAAGATATTAATAATCAACCACTTACTAAATGCAATCTGAAGCATTCTAACGCTAATGAACTTATGACAAGAAATATTATTCTGAAAGTGAAGAAATTCGTAGATGGAGACGGACTTATTGCAGAGGATTATCTAACAAAAAGAGAATTTGAAATTCGATTATATGGAATTGATGCACCGGAAATCAACTATTGCAATAAGATTAAAAAAGATGAAAAAGAACTTCAAATGCCAGCCACTCTATTAATCAAATTGGGATACCTTTCATTTAACTTTTTAAAAGACCAAGTTAACTTGGGCGATATTTGCACATTGGTACAAGAACACAATAACTTGGTAGATAAATATGGTAGATCATTAGGATACCTAATACTAAATGACGGTAGAGTTTTAAACGAAATAATGATTAAGGAAGGATATGCGAAACCTTATAGCGATGTATTCTGTAAAATGCTACCTTTGTACCAAGAATGGAGTTTACAAGCTAAAAACACATCAAAAGGACTTTATTCTTTAGTGAGCAAATTCTAATAGAAATTGTTTATTATTGCCTTGTATTTATGGTTTCTATCGATTATTTGTTGGCTATTTGTTGCCCAATCATCGTTAAGTACTGTAAATATTGGCTACTTCAAATATTGTATCGGGAAATAAAAGTACTTTCTTTAACTATCCTTAACTTTCTGTGATGGCTAAGTTAGCATGTCCACTCCATTATTGAAAAGACACGGGAGAAATCAAAGAAGTGCAGTTTTTTGTTGTTCCGGAATTAGGTGGTCATTTTGAATTGGAATCAGGTGCTCACTTTAAATTAGAATTGGGTGGTCAATATCACTGGAATTTGCAAACTGGCATAGAAAACAAAAATACAAATATACTTGATATCGCAAATGTAAACCACTACAAAACAGGAAATCAAATCAAAGCATTGCTGAAAGATTTTTTTAAATGTTTTGTGATGATTATTAATATAATTTACTAACTTTATATGAATATTTGTAGAGTACAAATGAAAAAAAATCAGATAATATTAATCATTACCCTTGGCATTTTCTTAATGCAAAGTAATTGCTTTGCGTGTGGAAGAAATAAAATTAGTACTGAAAAAAATTGTTGCAAAAAAGAAACCGCCTCTAACACCGAAAAAAAATCTTGTTGCGATAAAAGCGATAATTGCAAAAAAGAATGTCGCGGTAAATGTGGACATTTTGGATGTACAGCCGTTTCGATTCTTCAGTTTACTATGATCAATACTTTTGATATTGATTTTAAAAATAACAATTTTAGTTTTTCTACCAAAAAACTAAAATTTTATCAATCGGAATCCTTCGTTTCTTCTGGATTCTATTCTATTTGGACTATCCCAAAAATAAGCTAAATTCCAATTTTTGACGGCCATAATTATGTCAAATTGAGAGCAATTCCCCCTTAAAATTATTTATTTTTCTTGCTAATTACAATTATTAAATCATAGTTTAATTACTATTATTTAGTTCTTCTATTTAGAGTTATTCAAACAGAATATTGGTAAACACTTATTAAAAAATAATAAAGTGATATCAAATAAATTACAAAAACATTGATAGCAATCCATATTGTTTTCAGTGGTAATCGCCAATGTACTAATTAGAAATACCAAAACTAAAATACAAACTTTTTATCAATATTGACTATTTACAAAAGCAGGTAGATTTAACAAAAACAATTAAAAATCAATTTTGCAATTCTTCAATTAATGTATTGTGACAAAACAGCAGAAACAATCAGGTTAAATTTTAAAAAATTAAAGATGAAAACATTAATTATCGTACTAAGCGTATTCTTAGCAGTAAATTCATTGGCAAAAGCTCAAGAGGTCGCAAAACCTCTGCAAAAGGAAGTTCAAAAAGCAAGTTACACTTGCCCTATGCATCCTAATGAGGTGAGCTCTGACCCTGGAAAATGTGCCAAATGTGGCATGGAAATGATAAAAACTACCGAAAAAAAATATAAACATGCTGTAAAGGGAAGTCAGGCAGGAATTGAAATTGTGACTAAATACGTTTGTAAAATGGATGGTACAATTTCTGACGAACCAGGAAAATGCCCTAAATGTGGTATGGATATGACTAAAACTGACGTTCAAGAAACAACTTACACTTGCCCTATGCATCCTAATGAGGTCAGCTCTGACCCTGGAAAATGTGCTAAATGTGGCATGGAAATGATAAAAACTACCGAAAAAAAATATAAACATGCTGTAAAGGGAAGTCAGGCAGGAGTTGAAATTGTGACTAAATACGTTTGTAAAATGGATGGCACAATTTCTGACAAACCAGGAAAATGCCCTAAATGTGGTATGGATATGACTAAAACTGACGTTCAAGAAACAACTTACACTTGCCCTATGCATCCTAATGAGGTCAGCTCTGACCCTGGAAAATGTGCTAAATGTGGCATGGAAATGATAAAAACTACCGAAAAAAAATATAAACATGCTGTAAAGGGAAGTCAGGC